>CACPDT010000001.1 GCA_902632665.1 uncultured Pelagibacteraceae bacterium
ATTTTTTTAAAGTCTATTATTAGCAAAAATAGCAAAAGCCAGAATAAATACAAAAGAGTTGCTTTATCGACTATTAGATATGCGGGAGGAAAATCTTTAGCTGTCGGACATGTTTTTGAATTATTACCAAACAATGTCAAAAAAGTAGTCTCCCCATTTTTTGGTGGTGGATCTATTGAAATAGCAATGAGTAAAGTTTTAGGACTTAATGTAGTTGGTTATGATATTTTTGATATTCTTTGTAATTATTGGAATTTTCAAATTAAAAAACCTGAAATACTTTTTAAAAGATTAAATAAACTTAAACCTACGTTTTCAGAATTTGAGAGAATACGAAAAATCTTAAATAAAGTTTGGAAAAAAGAAGTTAAATTAGATCCACTTACGCTGGCTGTTTATTACGTTTATAATTTTAATTTATCTTATGGGCCAGGGTTTATGGGATGGACATCAGAAATTTATTTAAGCAAAAAGAAATATCAAGCAATGTTAGAAAAAATAAGAAACTTCAAACCTGGAAAATTATCTGTCAAACATGGAGACTTTGAAAAAGTTTTAAAAAAACATAAAAATGATTTTTTGTATTGCGATCCTCCTTATTATATAGGTTCTGACTCTAAAATGTTTAAAGGAGTTTACCCAATGAGAAATATTCCAGTTCACCATAAAGATTTCCCACATGAAAAATTAAGGGATCTGTTAAAAAAACATAAAGGAGGTTTTATATTATCTTACAATGATTGCCCAACAATTAGAAAATATTACAAAGGATTTAAAAAATTATATCCAACTTGGCAATATACCATGGGCCAAGGTGAGACAAGAATTGGGAAAAATAGAATTGAGAAAGGTGATGATCACATTAAAAAATCTCACGAAATTTTGATTTATGATTTATAATTTTTTGCTCTTTCCCAAAAAGCTTTCTTTTCTGTAATAAATTCTTTTACTTTATCAATGATCTTTTCATTTTTTGGATAAAGACTGATCTGATCATGATAAAAAAGTGTTAAGAGCATTTGGGTTTCTCTCATAGTTATTTTCTTATTTTTTACTCTCAAATCTTCTAATAAACTATTTTCAATTTTTTGTTGTTTCATTTTATTTGAATCCCATAATTGTTTTAATTTTTCCATTTCATCACCTCTATGAGACTTTCCTGCGTCTTGATAATTCCAGATTGGTTTTTTTTTATTATTTACTTTTGCAAACTCTTTGAGGCATTCTTTTTCTATTTTTTTTCTGTCAGAAAAAAGCTTTTTCTGGGTCTCACCTAATAAAGTTTTTATTTTATAATCTTCAGATTTTTGAAAAATTGCATAGATATTAATTGAGCTTTTATGGTCTTTTTTTAACATACTATAAATTTGAAGGTGACTATTAAATCTGGATTTATTTGGTTTGCCTGTGAATCCCCTCACTTCATAGTGCTTTATGAAAGCAGAGTCTCCTGTTTGTCCAATTTTGATTATTTCTTTGTCTTTTGTGATTAAATAAATGCATGAAATTTCATCTTTTAGAGAAATTTTGTCATCTTTAAACAAATCTTTATGATCAGAGTTTAATTCAAACTTAATAAGAGAACCATAAATACCCTCATCTTTATGGCCCATGTTAGCGAAATTATCGTTGATTATAAACGTTCCTAAAAAAGTTTTTTCTTTAACTTGAGAAATATTCATTAAGTTAATTATTTACTTATAAATTTTTTGAGTAAACAAAAAAAAAGGGCAGTAAAAACTGCCCTTTTAGAATTATAATTTAGAGTTTAGGGTTACATTCCCATGCCGCCCATTCCTCCCATACCACCCATGCCGCCCATTCCACCAGGCATTCCAGCAGGAGCCGCATCTTTTTCTTCTGGCTTGTCAGCTATCATTGCTTCAGTTGTTACTAATAATCCAGAAATTGATGCTGCATCTTG
Source organism: uncultured Pelagibacteraceae bacterium (assembly GCA_902632665.1). GTDB lineage: Bacteria > Pseudomonadota > Alphaproteobacteria > Pelagibacterales > Pelagibacteraceae > Pelagibacter. The sequence continues at coordinate 1,925 of CACPDT010000001.1, forward strand.
AAGTGCAGTTCTAACAACTTTAACTGGATCAATAATACCTTTAGCAAACATGTCACAATATTCCTCATTTTGTGCATCATAGCCTTGAGTTTTTTTATTCTGTTCTAACAATTTACCTACTACAACTGAACCATCTACTCCAGCATTTTTAGTAATTTGTCTAATAGGAGCCTCTAATGCTCTTTTCACTAAATCAACACCAGCTTTTTGATCTTCACCCTTAGCTTTGACTTTTTCAAGATCTTGAGCAGCATATAACAAAGCACATCCACCACCTGTTACAATTCCCTCCTCAACAGCAGCTCTTGTTGCATTAAGTGCATCTTCAACTCTGTCTTTTCTCTCTTTAACTTCAACTTCTGTAGCACCACCAACTTTTATTACAGCAACACCACCGGCTAGTTTCGCTAATCTTTCTTGAAGTTTTTCTTTATCGTAATCAGATGTTGTTTCATCAATTTGTTGTTTTATTGAAGAACATCTTGCTTCGATATCAGATTTTTTACCACTACCATTTACGATAGTACTATTATCTTTATCAACTTTAACTTTTTTACATGATCCAAGATCATCTAATTTTACGTTTTCAAGTTTAATTCCTAAATCTTCAGAAATTACACTACCACCTGTTAAAATTGCAATATCTTCAAGCATAGCTTTTCTTCTGTCACCAAATCCTGGAGCTTTTACAGCTACAACTTTTAAACCACCTCTTAATTTGTTTACAACTAAAGTTGCTAAAGCTTCACCTTCAACATCTTCAGATATAATCATTAATGGTCTACCAGCTTGTACCACCGCTTCTAAAAGTGGAACCATTGGTTGTAGATTTGTTAATTTTTTTTCATGTAAAAGAATAAAAGGATTGTCTAACTCTGTCGTCATTTTATCACTATTCGTAATAAAGTATGGTGATAAATATCCTCTATCAAACTGCATACCCTCAACGACATCAAGTTCTGTTTCAATTCCTTTATTTTCTTCAACTGTGATTACACCTTCATTACCAACTTTTTGCATTGCTTTTGAAATCATACTTCCGATTTCTTTATCTCCATTTGCAGAAATAGTTCCTACTTGAGCAATTTCATCACTATCTTTTACTTTTTTAGCTGAAGAAACCAAGTTTTGTTTTACAACATCTACTGCTGCATCAATACCTCTTTTTACATCCATTGGGTTCATTCCAGCTGTTACATATTTTACACCTTCTTTAACAATTGCTTGAGCTAGAATAGTTGCGGTCGTTGTTCCGTCACCAGCTTCATCATTTGTTTTACTAGCAACTTCTTTAACCATTTGAGCACCCATATTTTCAAATTTATCTTCAAGGTCAATTTCTTTTGCTACTGAAACACCATCTTTTGTAATTCTAGGAGCACCATAAGATTTATCCATTACAACGTTTCTACCCTTGGGTCCTAATGTTACTTTAACAGTATCAGCCAAGATATTTACTCCTCTTATCATTGCTGATCTTGCTTCAGCGTCAAATTTAACAACTTTTGCCATTATACTTTCTCCTTTAACTTATATTATTTACTTGAAATACCCATAATGTCTGACTCTTTCATTATGCTGTACTCCTTACCATCAATTTTGACTTCAGTTCCTGACCATTTGCCAAATAAAACTTTGTCTCCAACTTTAACATCCATTGGAATTTTTTTTCCATCTTCAGTTTTTGCACCACCACCAACAGCAACAACTTTTCCCTCTTGAGGCTTCTCTTGTGCAGTATCTGGTATGATTATTCCTCCAGCAGTTTTTTCGCTGCTATCTAAAACTTCTATTAAAACTCTGTCATGTAACGGTCTAAATTTCATATATTCTCCTATATAAATATGGAGTTCATATAGAGATTGGTAATACTATTTCAAGATATACTTGATATTTAGTTTATTAAAAAAGGTAGGAAATTGTGGATTTTTTGGGTTATAGATTATTTTGATGACTAAAAATTTAGACAAAGATGGTTTCTGCTCCATTGTTGATAATTATCAGCTTTTTTATATCGATTTATGGGGTGTCATTCATAATGGTATAAACCTTCACAAAGAAGCAATTAACGTTCTAAAAGAAATCACAAAAAAAGGCAAAGAATACATCCTGCTCACAAATGCTCCAAGACCCAATGATGTTGTTAAATCCTTTTTAGAAAAAATGGGCATGGAAAAAGAAATTAGAGACCATGTTTTTACATCTGGACAAGCATCATTAAATTATCTCAAACAAAATTTATCTACTAAAAAATTTTTTCATGTTGGACCACCACGTGATTTTGATTTGTTTAATGACTTTGTCAAAATGAAGTCAGACAATATTGATGGTGGAGAGTACATTTTATGTACTGGTTTATTTGAAAAATTTGATAAAGATTTAAATTATTATAAAGATTTATTTGAAAAAAACTTAGATAAAGAGATGGTTTGTACTAATCCTGACTTAATTGTAGATAGAGGTGATAAAAGAGAACTGTGTGCAGGATCGGTTGCTATGGTTTTTGAAAAAATGGGTGGCAAAGTAGTTTATTTTGGTAAACCATATCCGGAGGTTTATAATTTATCCATTAATAATAAAGGTAAAAAAATTCTCTCTGTTGGTGATAATTTAAATACTGATATTAAAGGAGCAAATCTTTTAAACTATGACTCGTTAATTATTTCAAATGGTATTCATAAAAATGAAATTAAAGAAAAAGGCATTGATGTAACCGCAAAATCTTATGAAACAATCTGTAACTATATCCAATCAGATTTAAAATGGTGAAAATGAAATTATATAATAATTTTAATATTAAAAAAAAACATAAAAACTCAATTATTTTAATTGGTAATTTTGATGGACTTCATCTTGGACATCAAAAATTATTTAGATTAGCAAAAAGATATAAAAAAAAATATTCTTCAAAGATTGGTGTTTTAACTTTTGAGCCGATGCCAAAGATGTTTTTTAACTCCAATTTAAAAAATTTTCGATTGTCTAATTTAAACCAAAAAATTGAAAATTTGAGTAAGCTCAATGTTGATTTTGTTATAACTAAGAAATTTGATCGTAAATTTTCAAAAACAAAATCAATCTCATTTATTAAAGAAACTTTAGGTAACAAACTTAGTCCTAAATTTATTTTTGTTAGCAATAATTTTAGATTTGGAAACAAAAGAGAAGGGAATGTAAAACAATTAATTAATCACGAGAAATTCTGTAATTTTAAAATTGTTAAACCACAACCTTTATCAATCAAAAAAAAAATTATTTCATCATCATTATTGAGAAAATATTTGCAAAGTGGGAAACTTAATAATGTTAATAAACTTTTAAATAGAAAATGGTCAATTGATGGTAAAGTTCAAAAAGGTAGACAATTAGGAAAAAAGATTGGTTTTCCAACAGCCAACATAGATATTAAAGATTATGTTCTTCCAAAACCAGGTGTTTATGCTGTTAAAGCTAATAAAATAAAAAGTTCAAAATATATTAAAGGAATAGCCAATTTAGGATATCGACCTACATTTAACGGAAAAAAAATATTATTAGAAGTTCATTTATTTAATTTTTCTGGAAATTTATATAATAAGTATTTAAGAGTAGAATTTTTAAAATTTATAAGAGCTGAAAAAAAATTCAGAAATGTAGATCAATTAAAAAAACAAATTAAAATTGATTTAGTGACTGCAAAAAAAACGAAATGAGTAAAAGCCAAATTAATCTACCTAAAACAGCTTTTTCAATGAAAGCTAATTTACCAATTAGAGAACCCGAAATTTTAAAATTTTGGAAAAAAATTGATCTTTACAAAGAGTTAAGGAATTCAAGAAAAGGGGAAGAAAAATTTGTTCTTCACGATGGTCCTCCATATGCAAATGGAAATATACATATGGGTACTGCATTAAATAAAATACTAAAAGATATCATAGTAAAGTTTCATCAAATGGATGGCAAAGACTCTGTTTATGTCCCAGGTTGGGATTGCCATGGTTTACCAATTGAATGGAAAATTGAGGAACAATACAAAAAAAATAAAAAAAATAAGAATGATGTTCCAATTGTAGAATTCAGAAAGGAATGCCGAACGTTTGCTGAAAAATGGATAGAGGTTCATAAAGACCAGTTTAAAAGATTAGGTGTTGTTGGTGATTGGGAAAACTATTATTCAACAATGAGCTATGATGCAGAGGCACAAATTGTAAGAGAACTAGGAAAATTTTTAAAAGAAGGAAGTCTTTACAGAGGATTTAAACCAGTTCTATGGTCAACAGTAGAAAAAACTGCCTTAGCTGATGCTGAGGTTGAATATCAAGACCATAAATCTGATACGATCTATGCTTGTTTTCCAGTTAAATCATCAAAAATTAAAGAACTTAATGATTGTAATATTGTTATATGGACAACCACTCCTTGGACAATACCAGCAAATAAAGCCTTAGCATACAATGAAGGCTTAGATTACTTAATTATTCAAATTAATGATAAAGGAAATTTTAAAAATAAAAAGATTGTTATTGCAGAAGCATTATTGAAGTCAGTTTTAAAAGATTGTGAGATTAAAGAATTTGAAAACCTTAAGAAATTTAAAGGTAAAGATTTGAAAGATACTATCTGCAAGCATCCTTTTTTTGATTTAGGGTATGATTATGATATTCCAATGTTAGAAGCACGTTTTGTAACAACTGAACAAGGAACAGGAATTGTTCATTGTGCGCCAAGTCATGGACCTGACGATTTTAATCTTTGTTTAAACAATGGAATAAAAGCTATTGAGACAGTAGATGATGATGGAAAATATACAAATAATGTTTCTTTATTTGAAGGTTTACATATTTTTAAGGCCAATCCAATTGTTATTGAAAAATTGAAAGATCAAAATAATTTATTATCAAATAGTGAATTAGTTCATTCCTATCCTCACTCGTGGAGATCAAAAGCTCCTTTGGTTCATAGAGCAACACCACAATGGTTTATTTCTATGGAAAGTCATAAACTGAGAAGTAAGGCTCTAAAAGCAATAGATGACACAACCTTCTACCCAAGCAAAGGTAAAGAAAGATTAAAATCAATGATCGAATCAAGACCAGATTGGTGTGTATCAAGACAAAGAGTGTGGGGTGTACCACTTCCTATTTTTGTAAATAAAAAGACTAATGAAATTTTGATAGACGATGAAGTGTTTGAAAATATTGCAAATGTCTATGAAAAAGAGGGTTCGGATTGTTGGTTTTCAGATAACCCTCAAAAATTTTTAGGTAGTAAACATAAAGCAGAAGATTTTGAAAAGCTAAGTGATATTGTTGAAGTTTGGTTCGATAGTGGATCAACCCATTCTTTTGTACTGGAGAAGAGAAAAGATCTTAAATGGCCAGCATCAATGTATTTAGAGGGTTCCGACCAACATAGGGGTTGGTTTCATTCCTCTTTACTAGAGTCGTGTGGAACAAGAGGCAGGGCACCGTTTGAGTCTATATTATCTCATGGGTTTGTTGTAGACGGAAAAGGTCTGAAAATGTCAAAATCTCTTGGGAATGTAATTGCACCTGAGGATATTTTGAAAAAATATGGTGCCGATATTTTAAGAATTTGGGTTGCTGCATCAAATTATGCAGAGGATCTAAGAATAGATTATTCTATTTTGGATCAGCATTCAGAGTCTTATCGTAAAATTAGAAATACATTTAGATATTTATTGGGAAATATAAATGACAAATACGAAGATATTGATTTAGATAAACTCGACATCGAAAACTTGCCAGAGTTGGAGAAATTTATGTTAAGCAAGATGCATTCTTTAAACAAAAAATTTGAAAATTATTTTAAAAAATATGATTTTCACAATCTTTATAAAGAATTATTGAATTTCTGTACAGTAGATTTGTCAGCATTTTATTTTGATATAAGAAAAGACACCTTATATTGTGATCCAATTAATTCTGAGAAAAGAAAATCTTGTGTTACAATTTTAAATGTTTTATTAAAATCCTTACTCAGATGGTTCGCTCCGATATTGTCTTTTACAACTGAGGAAATTCATCAACTGATATCAAAGAATAGTAAAAGCATCCATTTAGAAAAATTTATTACTTTTCCAGAAAAATTTGAAAACGAAGAGCTTACAGAAAGATGGTCTCAATTAATAAAAATTAGAGATATATGTAACATTAGTATTGAGGAAAAAAGAGCCAGTAAAGAAATTGGTTCAAGTTTAGAGGCGGAACTCAAAATTAAATTAAATGAGAAATATAAAGATATAATCTCAAAAATTGATTTATCAGAACTTTGTATTGTATCAAAGACGCAAATCAATTTTGATGAGGGTTCAGATATTCTAGTTGAGTCCGAGAAAGCCCTGGGCGATAAATGTCCTGTCTGTTGGAAAATAAGTGTAGAGCCTTGTGAGCGACATTCTCAATAATGTCTAAATATTTTAATAAAAGTTTTATAGTTAATTTTGTTACAATTTTAAGTATTTTTGGTCTCGACAGATTCACCAAGGTCTATGTGATTTCTTTAAATGAAAAAAATTTGTCGTCTGAATTATTTGTATCAAAATTTTTAAATATCAATTTAATTTACAATGAGGGAATAGCATTTGGTTTGCTTTCATTTGATCAAAGTCATATGTACAACATTTTAACAATTTTAATTGCAGCTGTAATTTTAATCATTTTTTTTATGACTTTAAAAAGTGATGGTCTTAAAAAATATTCACTTTTAATGATATTCGGTGGAGCATTAGGTAATTTATACGATCGAATCTTTTTTAAAGCTGTGCCAGACTTTATTGATTTTCATATCGGTAATTTTCATTGGTTTATTTTTAATGTATCAGATATATTCATTTCTTTAGGAGTATTATTTTTGATTATTTTTGAAATAATGGATAATCAAAAAAAAAAAAATGATGAAAAAAATATTTAAACTAACAACAATTATAATTTCAATATTAGTTTTAAATTCATGTGGAACTGTTAGAGAAGGTTTTAGTTCGCAGAAAAAAAATAGCATAGATGAATTTTTGGTTGAAAAAAAATCACCTTTGGTGATGCCACCTGATTTTAACAAATTACCATTACCGCAGCAATCTAATCAAATATCTGAAAAAGAGGATGAAACAAATCTTAAATCATTAATGACCGACAACAAAGTTAAAGGTCAAGATAATCAGGAAATAAATCAAAACACAAATTTTGAAAATTCCATTATAGAAAAAATTAAAAACAATTAATGATAACCTCAGGAATTTTTTTTAAAAATTTTAAAAATAGTAAACAAAATTCTAAAATAAAAAAAAATCTTAAAAAATTAATTCTAGAAAATAATCAAATAATTCAATCTTTTAGCAAAAATTATAAGGATAAATTCAAGATCAAAAATTTAAGAATTTTTAAAAGATTTAATGATATTCGTATAATTGGATTTGGTGGATCATCATTAGGCACAAAAACTATTCATAGTTTTCTTAAAGATAAAATTAAAAAAAAAATATTATTTTATGACAATTTATCAGTCCTTAATAAAAAATTTGGAAATAAAAGATATTTAAATTTAATCATCTCTAAATCAGGCAATACTTTAGAGACAATAGTTAATTCTAATATTTTAATTAAAAAAAGTGATAAAAATATTTTTATCACAGAAAATAAAAAAAATTATTTAAATTTATTAGCTCAAAAATTAAAATCGGAGATTGTTTATCACAATAATTTCATAGGCGGTCGATACTCAGTTTTATCAGAAGTTGGAATGTTACCTTCAGAATTAATGGGTCTCAATCCAAAAAGTTTTAGACAATTTAATAATTTAATCAAAAATCAAAAATATTTAAATGCACTTGTATCAAATGTGGGATCAACAATAAATTTGATTAAAAAAAGAAAATTTAATTCAATTATCATAAATTATGATGAAAAATCTCAAAACCTTTTTTCGTGGTACCAACAATTAGTGGCTGAAAGCTTAGGTAAAAAGGGAAAAGGTTTATTGCCAGTCATATCTAACATGCCCAGAGATAATCATAGTGTGATGCAGCTTTATTTGGATGGTTTTAAAAATAATTTTTATACTTTCTTTTTTGTCCATGAAAATAATACTACTAAAATAGATAATAAATCTATTTTACCTTCACAAAATTTTCTCAAAAACAAAAATATTCAAAATATCACTTACGCTCAAAAAAAAGCTACAGAGAATGTTTTTACAAAAAAAAATATACCCTTTAGAAGCTTTGAAATTAAAAAAAGGGATGAAAAAACTTTAGGTGAGTTATTTTGTTTTTTTATGTTGGAAACTATTTTAATTGGAAGAGCTTTGAAAATAAATCCATACAATCAACCCGCTGTTGAGTTAATTAAAAAAGAGACCAAGAAAATCTTAATTTAAATTACCAAATATAATTTTGGATATTCCATATTTCTTTTCATCAAGAACTCTAAAATTTTTTGAAAACTCATCATTTTCTCTTTTATGCCTATGCACAATAATCACCCCATCTTTATTGAGAATTTTTTCTTGAAAAATATTATCAATAATATTTGACAATCTTTTTTCTTTATAGGGAGGATCTAAAAATATGATATTAAATTTAAACTGAATTCTTTTAAAAAAGTAATTAGATATTAAGTTTTCTTCTATAATCTCAGATTTTTCTCTCATATTTAAATTATTTAGATTACTTTTTAAAATTGGCAAAACACCAATGTACTTTTCTACAAAAGTAACATGTTTAGCTCCTCTTGACAGACACTCTAAGCCAAATGAACCAACACCAGCAAACAGATCTAGAACTATTGAATTTTCAATATTAATCTTAAATTTATTTGAGTGATTAATGATATTAAAAATAGATTCTTTTGGTAAGTCCTTTAAGGGCCTTGTTTCTTTGTCTTTAGGTTGTAAAATTTTTTTTCCTTTAAATTTTCCACCAATTATTCTCATTTTTTTATTACTTTATAACCAATATCTTTTCTAAAAAAACCATCTGACCAATTCAGATTGTTGAGAAGTTGGTGAATTCTATTTTTTGAATCTTCGAAACTATCTGATAAAGAAACAAAATTTAAAACCCGTCCACCAACAGCTAAAGTAGTGTCACCTTTTTTAATTGTTCCAGCATGAAATAAGTGATCATCAGTGTTTAATTCAATTTTATTGATATTTTTGATTTCAACATTTTTTTGGTAGGTTTCGGGGTAACCTTTCGAGCACAAGACAACACATAAACTTTTTTTATTATTCCAATTAATTTTGCTTTCATTTAATTTACCATTACAGCATGAATCAATAATTTCACCAAAATCTGTATTAAGTTTAGGAAGAATAGTTTGACATTCTGGATCACCCATTCTCACATTGTATTCAATTAAATAAGGTTCATTATTTGTTATCATGAGCCCTGCATATAAAAAGCCTTTATATGATGTTTTTAAATCTTTAAGAGCTCTTAAAGTTGGATCAATTATATTATTTAAAATTTTTTTTTCGAGCTCTTCATTTATTAATCGTGATGGTGAATAAGCACCCATACCACCAGTATTTTTTCCTTTATCACCTTCCCCAACTCTTTTATGATCCTGAGCTGTACCAAAATTTATGTAACTAATACCGTCACTCAAAATGAAAAAGCTCATTTCTTCACCCTCTAAAAATTCTTCAATGAGAACATTTTTGGCATCACCAAATTTTCCATCAAATATTTCCATAACAGCCTGATACGATTCCTCTTTACTTTCACAAATATAAACACCTTTCCCTGCAGCCAAATTGTCTGCTTTAATGACTATTGGAAAATTTGATTTGTTTAAAAAATTTTTAGCTTGATGAATGTCTTTAAATACGCCGAAATTTGCAGTTGGAATATTATACTTTTTACAAATGTTTTTTGTAAATATTTTAGACCCTTCTAATTGTGAAGCAAATTTACTAGGTCCAAAAACCTTAATATCATAACTTTCTAAGTAATCTGTTAATCCATCAACCAAAGGTTTTTCCGGGCCAATTACCACCACATCTATTTTTTTTGTAAGAATTAAATTTTTAATTTCCTCAAAGTTATTTATGTTTAAATTAATGTTTTCAGCCATTGAATCGGTGCCAGCGTTACCAGGAAAACAATAAATTTTATTAATTTTTTTTGAATTATTTAATGCTTTACAAATGGCATGCTCTCTTCCCCCGCTTCCTATAATCCCTACAATCATGTATAAAGATATAAACTATAAATGAATAAAAAATTAGCAAAAGTAAAATATTTACCAAATAATTTTCAAGTAATTGAGTCTGGCGACCATGTTATTTGTGCAGTTTCGGGCAAGGTAATCAGCCTTGATAATTTGACTTATTGGAACGTGGAACTTCAAGAACCTTATTATTCATATGTTGAGGCCTCTAAAAAAAAAGAGGAATTAGGCAATAAATAGCATTATTTCCATCGATCATGGGACCATATCCAGTTTTTAGGATTGGCAAGTATCATTTTCTCAAGTGTCTTATTTAATTCATTTGTAATATTTTCAACAGTGTCTTGGTTTGAAAAGTGAATTGGTTTAAAAACTTTCATTTTAAACTTAATACCTTCATATCTTTCTATAAAAATAGGAACAACAGGCATATCAAATTTTTTTATTAATTGAGCTGGAATAGTAGTAGTGAACGCTTTTTCATCAAAAAAATTTGATTTAATACCCTGTGAAACTCTCTGATCTATCATCAGTGCTGTTGAAAAACCTTGGTTATTTAGTTTTATTAATTCTTTTAATCCACCGATTCCTTTTTTAATCTGATTGTTACAGATATATTTTTTTCTTATTCGCTCCATGAATTTATTTAAAAAAAAATTATTTAATGGTCTATAAATTGCTCCAATTTTTATACCTATTTTGTCAATTTGCATTGCCATCAATTCAAAGTTACTAAAATGTCCTGATATGAATACTACTTTTTGATTTTGATCTTTGATATTTAGAAGTACATCTTCACCCTCTATAGAAATATTTTTACTAAGACTGCCATTTCTAAAGTTTTTCATATAAAGATATTCTGCAAAGACCCTTCCATAATTATTCCACATTGAAGATTTGATAATATTTAGTTCTTTAGAATTATAATCTGGGAAAGCTTTTCTTATATTATTGTTTATTATTCTTTTTGATCTAAAAATTGGACCAATGATTTCAAATAATTTTCCACTTAGAAAAGATGAGAGTTTAATTCCAATAATTTTGAATATTATGTAAAAAATGCATATGATGATAAATTGTAATAAGTATTTAATTTTTCTCATAAACTTGTGAAATATCATTAATAAAAGTTTCTTGGTTTATAATCTTTAATTCTGATTTAATATAAAAAATTTTGTTGTTGTTATTTAGTTTCACGTAATCTTTTTCAGTTGTCATAATTTTACAATTTAATTTTTCAGATATTGAAATGATATCATCAATCTCTCTTTGTAAATATCTATAATGATCAGGAAATTCTATTTCCTTGACAATGTTTAAATTATTTTTTTTTAACATCGATACAAAAGTCCTATGATTTCCTATACCGGAAAAAACTAAATACTTATCACTTTTATCAAACTCATTGATGTTCAGTGGAATATATTCACCTTGATAAATATTTATGTTAGGATCGATATTGTGAATATATTTTTTAATACCATCAACATTTTCATTATTTCCATTTAAAAAAATATTTTTGTATTTTTTCAAATTTTTTATATTTTCTCTTAGAGGACCTGATGGAATAGTGAGACCATTCCCAATCCAATTATCAATATTAAAACAAACTATACTATAATCATAATTTATAGAGGGATCTTGTAAACCATCATCAAAAATCGCAAGTTGAAAATTTTCACCAATTGCTTGTTCAATAGATAAAGATCTATCTTTTGATTTAAACAATTTTCCATGATTTGCTAATATTTTTTGTTCATCAATTTGATCTGGATAATATTTTTTAATAAAACATGTATTTATTTTTTTTTTAAAAATTTCATTAATCTTTAAGCTCAAAGAAGTTTTACCAGTTCCACCTAGATAAATATTTCCTACGCAAATAGTTTTAATTAGTGGATATTTCTTTTTTTTTGTTGTTAAGTTAATTAATGATTTTATATTTGTTAGTAATATCGCTACAGGAAAGAAAAGATAGGATAAAAAGTTAGGTCTATTGTAATCCCAAAATTTGGGTTTTTTAAATTTCATTATGAATTGATTTATTTAACTCATTTAAGGTTTTTTTAAGAATTCTTGAACCTAGATATTTCATTTTTTTTACTTTTTTCATATTTTTTTTAAAGACAACTGAATTTGCGCATTTTTTAGGAGAGTTTACTAGGGATGATATTTTTAGTTGGTTAAGATATTTATATACATCTTTAAAATTACTCACACCAGGCCCGTGCAGTATTTTCGCTCCGAATCTTGCAGGTTCCAAAGGATTTTGGCCTCCTCCTTTTACAATTGATTTTCCTAAAAAAACAGTCGTCGCAAATTTATAAAATTTTTTTGACTCTCCAAATGTGTCTACAATGAAAATATCAATGTTCTCTAATCTCGTCTTATTTGAACTTCGAGTTACAACTTTCAGTCCGAGTTCGCTTATTTCAGAAATTATTTGTTCAACCCGGTTTATATGTCTTGGTATTATAATTGTTATTATATTTTTATTTTTTTTGTTTAAAAGAATATGTGTTCTAGCAGCAAATAATTCCTCAGACTCATGAGTGCTGGCAGCAATAAATGTTTTGTATTTTTTAAACTGAGAAAAAATTTTTTTATCAGCTTCGTCAGATTTAAAATTATCATCTTCAATAAATTTTAAATTTCCAATTGATTTTATATTTCTTACATTTAATTTCTTCAAAAAGAAATTTGTCTCTAAGTTTTGCGAATAAGCTTTATCTATTAAACCAAAAATTGAGTTAGAAAATCCTCTTATTTTTGACCATCGATTAAAGGACTTTTTTGTAATTCTTGCATTAAGTAGAATTAATCGAATATTTCTTTTTTTTATCGATTTAAACATACTTGGCCAAATTTCAGATTCTAAAAAAATTGCAACATCTGGTTTCCAGTGGTCTAAAAATTTTTTGGAAAATAATATGTGATCAATTGGATAAAATTGATGGATAGTTTTTTTAAATTTTATTTTATCTAATATTTTTGAAGAGCTTAATGTACTAGATGTTACTAATATTTGGTCAATTTTTCTATCTTTATCATATTTTTTTATTATAGGAATAGCACTTAATATTTCACCTACACTGGAACCATGAAACCAAACTAGTTTACCACTCCCTCTTTGTTTTGAAATTAAACAAAATTTTTCTTTGAATCTAAATTTATCTTCTTTATTTTTAAATATCCTTATGATGACTATGATTGGTGAAAGAAGAAGTATTATTGTAAGTAAAAGTTGATAAATAAAAAAAATCATTACCTCTGAAATTGTTTATCATGAAAATTTTTATAAATTTTTGAATTAATTAATAAATCCTCATGTTTACCAGAATCAATTATTTTTCCAGAGTCGATAACGTAGATTTTGTTTGAATTCAAAACAGTCGAAAGTCTATGAGCGATTACTATAGTGGTTTTATTTTTTGTTAAAATTCCTAATGCATCTTGTATCTTTGTTTCAGTTTCAGAATCTAGAGATGATGTAGCTTCATCTAAAAGAATAATTGAACTTTTTTTTAACATTGCTCTTGCTATTGAAATTCTTTGTTTTTCTCCTCCAGATAATCTTACACCATCTTCACCAATTAATGTTTGGTACTTTTCAGGAAGCTTGTTTATGAATTCTTCACAATGAGATAATTTTGCTGCTTCAAATATTTCATCATCACTTGCATCTAAATTTGCATATTTGATATTATTTTTGATTGTATCATCAAATAGAGTTGTTTCTTGACTTACAAGAGAAATATTTTTTCTTAAAGATTGTAATGTGACTTCATAAATTGACTGGTCATCTATTGATATATCACCTGATTTACAATCATAAAATCTTGGAATTAAATTTAAAATTGTAGATTTACCAGATCCACTATGACCAACTAAAGAAGTCATTTTTCCACCTTCAAAATCTAAATTAACTTCCTTTAAAACTACGTCTTCAGATTTACTATATTTAAATAAAACATTTTTAAATTTAATTTTCGCATTCTGGATTTTAATTTCTTTAGCATTTTTAGAATTTTCTATATAATTTTTAGTATCAATTACTGGTATAATTCGAGCAGCTGCAGAAAGACCTTCATGGACTAAGATATTTAAAGTTGATAAGGACCTTACAGGTTGATAAGCGAGCATCATTGCCGCAAGAAAAGAAAAGAAATTGTTTACACTTAGTTCATTATTTGCAATCAATTTACCAGAGTAGAAGATTAAGATTGCAATCATAAACCCAGTAAGAATTTCCATGATTGGTGATATTCTTACAATAACGACTCCAATTTTTATATTTTTTTCTTTTAGCTGATCCAAATGATAATTTGCTCTGTTTGTTTCGTACTTTTCTTTTTGAAAAATTTTAGTCAATTTGTGATTTTTAAATAATTCAACTAAATATCTTGTTAAGAAACCTGATTTTTCTTGAGCTTGGGTTGTAACTTTACCCATTCTTTTACCAAGTGATCTTGCAGCTGTACTTGCTATTGGGATCAAAATTATTGCAATTAGTGAAAGTTTCCAATTTTGTAAAAACATTACAGTTAACAAACCAATTAAAGTCAAACTATCTTTAAAGAGATTTAGTATTCCATTACTCAAAAGGTTTGTAATATGAATGACATCATAAGTTAAATTGGAAATAAATTTACCTGAGTGTTTTTCATCTATAGATTGAGTATCCGCATTTATTAAAGTCCCCAGCATATCTATTTGAAGTTTTTTTTTTATCTCCTCAGCTACATTAATCATTAATACTTTAGCTAGATAAAGCGATGCACCTTTTGTGGAAAAAGCTAAAATAATTAAAAGCGGGATCCATATTAACAAAGATTGATCTTTTTGAATAAAAATTTTATCTATTGCAGGATCTAACAACCAAGCAATTGATGAAGTGCTCCCAGCTACTAGTAATGAAAAAAATATAGCAAAAAAAATTTGTTTCAGATATTTTTTTGTATAATCTTTATAAAGTCTTTTTAGAACATGCATTTTATTCATTAAAATAATTTTCCTATTAAAATGTTACAGAATACAATAATTCCTAAATAATTATTACTTTTAAAAATTTTAAAACAAGAATTGGGATTTTTGGAATTAAAATTGTTCACTTGATAATAAAATAAATGAGTAACTGGAATTACAAGAAACAAAAAATATATTAGGTTAAAATTCATTATTAATCCTCCAACTAATAGTGAAAAAAATAAAGATAAATAACATATTATTATGAAGATTTTTGCACTTCCTTTAAATTTTATTGAAGTTGATTTTACTCCTATAATTTCGTCATCATTGATATCTTGGAATCCATATATAGTGTCGTACCCTAGTGTCCAAAATATGGCTCCAAGATAAAAAATAAGTGGTACTATGTCTATTTGATCTGAAATTGAGGTCCATCCCAGTATTAAACCATAATTAAACGTAACACCTAGAAATAGTTGAGGCCAATACGTAAATCTTTTCATTAAGGGATATGTGAAAGCGAATGGCATTGAGGCAAGAGCAATTAAAATTGTAAAATAATTAAAATTGATAAGAACTAAAAAAGCAAGCAAACAAAGAATAAAAGTATATAATAATCCAGTCTGAACTGAAACTTTTCCAGATGCGATTGGTCTATTTTTGGTCCTAGTAACTTTTTTATCGAATTTTCTATCTAAAATATCGTTTACTATACATCCAGCAGATCTCATTAAAACTGAACCAAGAAAAAAAAGTAAAAGATAATAAAAGTAAATATTTAAACTATCATTAAAATCATAAACTAAGGTTAATCCCCACACACATGGCCAAAATAGCAGTAGATAGCCAATCGGTTTTTTTAGTCTTGTGAGCTCAATAAATAAGTTTAATTGGTTCATAAAATTTTACTTGTAAATAACAAAGGCAAGATTGATAATCAAATTGATTCGTATGAATATAGATTACACTGTCACCGCATTAATGTTTCCCGCAATCCCTTTAATTATGGGGGTATATTCTAACAGGTTTCATACTTTAAGTTCTCTTATAAGAAAAATACATGATGAATATGTATTTGAGAAACACACCCCACCTGAATGGAAAGATCAATTAATAAATTTAGAGAAAAGAATTAGTGTTTTAAAATTGAGTATTTTATTTGCTGCTTTTGGATTTTTATTCAATATGCTTACTGTTTTTGGACTTTACTTAGAAGAACTTTTTATAGCGAGAATAATTTTTGGCTCATGTTGTTTGTCAATGATGATATCAATCATATTTTTTATTATTGAAATTCAAATTTCAACTAAAGCTCTTAGGCTTCATCTTTCTGATATGGATATTCAGTTTAAGGAATAATAACTGCTGGGCCAGTTAATAATCTTGCCTCTAAATCTTTGTGAGCTTGAGAAGCATCTGTTAAAGAGTATTTTTTTGAAATTTCTACTTTAAATTTATTAGATAAAATGGCATCAAAAACTTTATTTGCTGACTCTACCAATTCTTCTCTTTTAATCGTATAATGTGCGATGGATGGTCGAGTAAAAAATAATCCTTTAGCATTTATATCTTTTTTTACATCAATCGTATCAACGTATCCAGACGCATTACCAAATGCTACCATCATTCCTCTTATTTTTAATGTTTCAATTGAACCCTTGAATGTTTTTATTCCAACACCATCATAAACAACATCAACACCATTTTTTCCTATAATTTTTTCAACTTCCTCTGAGAAATTTTTTTCAGAATAATTAATTACATGGTGACAACCATTTTTTTTTGCAACTTCTTCTTTAGCTTTAGAACCAACTGTTCCAATTACTTCTGCACCTAAAGAATTAGCCCAAGGACATAAAATTTGACCAAGAGCTCCAGCTGCAGCATGATAAAGTACTTTATCACCTTTCTTTAATGGATATGCCCTGTGTAATAGATATTCTGCAGTAATTCCTTTTAAAGTTATGCAAGATGCTACCTCATCAGAAATTCCGTCGGGAATAGAAATCAATTTTTCTTCAGGCAAAATTTGTTTTTCTGAATATGCTCCAATTGGCATTGATGCATGCGTAACTCTATCGCCAACTTTAAATAATTTTACCTCAGATCCTATTTCCTCGATTACACCACTTGCTTCTAGGCCAATACCACTTGGTAATGGTATAGGGTAAAGACCTGTCCTATGATACACATCAATATAATTAAGACCTATTGATTTATTTTTTATTAAGACCTCTTTTGGACCCGGTTTTCTGATTTCTATTTCTTTAATAACCAAAACCTCTGGTCCACCAAACTTATCTATTTGTATTGATTTCATTTTAATTTTACAAAAGTACCGTTATGATAATCTTGGACTGCCTGTAATATTTCTGCTTTAGTATTCATCACAAATGGACCACCTCTTGCGATTTCTTCATTTATTGGTTTTCCAGAAATAACTAAGAATTTTGCTTTTGATTTTGCTTTTACTTGCAAGCTTTCACCTTTGGAAAGTAATATTAAGGTACTATCTTTCACATTATCATGTTTTTTAGTACCTATTTCCACTTCTCCATCAATCAAATAAATAAAACTATTATGTGTAGATGGAATAACAAAGTTAAAATTTTTATCTTTATTTAGTTCAACATCAAAATAAATTGGTTCAACGTTATGTCCTTTTACTGGACCTTCGGCATTCTCAAATTTACCTGCAATAACTTTTATTTGTTTGTCATTATCATTATGAACACTCATTTTATTAGCATCAATATAAATGTATTCAGGTTTACTCATCTTTAATTTTGCTGGCATATTAATCCACAATTGAAACCCATGTAACTTTCCTTCTTTCATCGCCGGCATTTCAGAGTGAATAATGCCACTACCTGTTTTCATCCATTGAACATCACCTGCTGTCATTTTACCTTCACCTCCCGTGCTATCTTTATGCTCAAAATCACCTGCGAGCATATAAGTGACAGTTTCAATGCCCCTATGTGGATGTGGTGGAAAACCAGCTACATAATCTTCACTATTTTCAGATCCAAATTCGTCTAGCATTAAGAAAGGATCAAAATAATTAGGCTCGACACCAATGCTTCTTTTTAATTTAACTCCCGCACCATCTGAGGCTGGAATAGGATCTATAATTTTTTTTACTTCAATATTTTTCATTTTTTACTAATTAGTTGATAAATTATAAATTTCAAGATTACTTTTTGTCTAAACAAAAACCTTTAGCACCATTTACAACTAAAAATAAAAAGCCACCTGCTAAAGCAATATTTTTTAAGAAAGCTGTAAGTTGTGATTGGTCAGCAAAATCATTATGAAATATGATAGCTGTTGCCAAACAAAACAAACTTAACGCTGCTGCAGCTATTCTAGTTTGGTAGCCAATAATAATTAGAATAGGTCCAATAATTTCAAGAGCAATTGCTGGTATAAGTAAAATGCCAGGTAGACCAAAACTTTCCATCCAGCCCATTGTTCCTTCATAACTATTTATTTTAAAAATCCCGTTTAAAAAAAATAATGCAGATATTAAAATTCTTGCAATTAGATCTAATGTTTTAGTCATTTTAAATTAATTTATACGAATACAATGGCGGATTGAAACTTTATTTGCAAGCACAAAAAAAATTATTTTGACACCTCAGTACCTATTTTTAAAATATCAAAGTAAGTTTATGAGTTTATTAAGATCGGTTATTTGATTTTCTGGTTTAAAATCTAAATTGTCAAAGATACTATTATTTCTATTTACCCAAATTGATTGATATCCATAATTCCCGCCACCAGAGACATCCCAGGTATTTGCACTTAGAAAAGCAACTTCATTTTTTTCTATATTGTATTTTTTAATAGGCATGTCGTAAACTTTTGAATCTGGTTTATAAACACCTACTTCCTCAACAGAAAAAATGTCATCAAATAAATTATCTAAATTATTACTTTTAACTAATTCATTGAGCAGAGAAGGTGTTCCATTAGATAAAATAGCTAATTTATATTTTTTCTTTTTTAAAATTTTAAGTGTCTCCGGAACTTCTTTAAAGGGCGAAAGAATTTTGTATAGATTTAATAAATCACTTCTCATTGATTTATCAATATTAAAAGCTTGCATTGATTTATCTAAACTATCCTCTGTGACTTGCCAAAAGTCTTTATGTCTGAGCATTAAACTTCTAAGCCATGTATATTCTAATTGAGTTGTTCGCCAAAAATTTGCAAATTTTTCCCATTTGTCTCCAATCTTTTCTTTACATTTTTCAGCAGCAGAATTTACATCAAACAATGTTCCATATGCATCAAAAATTATTGCTTTAATATTTTTCATAAATTAATTTATCATATATGAGCAATATAAGATTATTTTTTTCAAGCGCTTTATCATCAAGCATGATGAATAAATTGGATAAATCACAATCTCATTATTTGATCAAGGTAATGAGAATAAAAAAAGATGCTACTTTTTCATTGTTTAATAAAAGTGGTGAGTGGGAAGTCAAAGTTTTGGATATTACAAAAAATATAGTTAGATTTAAAACTATCAAACAATTAAGATCAAAAGAAAATGTAAAAGAATTATGGCTAGCTTTTTCTCCTATTAAATCTAATTATCAAAACTTCATGGTTCAAAAAGCAACTGAACTGGGTGTTTCAAAATTTTTACCAATAATTTTTGAACGCTCGATTGTAAGAAAAATTAATACAGAACGTTTGAAAAAAATAGTAATAGAGGCATGTGAGCAGTCTAATCGAATTAATATACCTTCTATTGACCAAGCGCAAAATTTGAGTAGCTTTTTAAATTCAAATACGATGAATTTAATTTTTGCAGATTTAAATTCAAAAAATAAAAAAATTGATAAAACAGATTTAAAAGATAAACCAATTTGTATCATAATTGGTCCTGAAGGAGATTTTTCAGAAAAGGAAAGAGGTGAGATTCTCTCTTTCGATGGGGTGCAGCCACTAAAAATTAATGAAAATATTTTACGATCAGAAACAGCAGTGATATCTGCAATTTCGATAATAAATTATGTGATTAATTGATAAATTGTCGCGAAAACTAAAGTGTAATTTTTACAAAAGAGCTTTATATAGCTAATAAAAATGAAAAAAATTTTATTTATATTTTCAAGTATTTTAATTTCTCAAAATGCTTTTGCAAACCAACCAGCTGAATGGCAATTAGGTTTTCAGAAAGCGGCATCAGAGTCTATGAGAGATATAGTGGCCTTTCATAATAATTTGTTATTACCAATAATAATTGCAATAAGTGTATTCGTTTTATTTTTAATGCTCTATGCTTGTGTAAGATTTAGAGCTTCAGCAAATCCTAATCCTTCAAAGAGAACACACAATGTGACTGTCGAAGTTTTATGGACTTTAATTCCATGTTTAATATTAATTGTAATGGCGGTCCCATCATTTAAGATTTTGTACAAGCAAGACACTATTCCGAAAGCAGATTTAACAATTAAAGCAATAGGCTATCAATGGTACTGGGGTTATGAATATCCTGATGAAAATTTGGAATTTGACTCTTACATGATTGAAGAAAAAGATCTAAAAGCAAATCAACCAAGATTGTTAGCTGTTGATAATCAAGTTGTTGTTCCAGTTGGTAAAGTAATTAAAGTTTTAATTACAGCAAATGATGTTTTACATGCATGGGCCTTACCATCATTTGGAGTAAAAAGGGATGCTGTGCCAGGTAGAATTAATGAAACGTGGTTTAAAGCTGAAAAAGTCGGTACTTACTATGGTCAATGTTCTGAACTTTGTGGTATTAAACATGCTTTTATGCCAATAGCTGTTAAAGTAGTTAGTGAAGATGAATATCAAGAGTGGTTGTCTGAGGCACGAGTAAAATTTGCTAAAGAAGAAATTGAAAATGATAAATTTAAATTAGCGAGTAAATAAAATTATGTATACACAAACAGCTTCACATGATCATCATACACCAACTGGTTGGAAACGTTGGACTTATTCTACTAATCATAAGGATATAGGAACAATGTATTTAATTTTTGCAATTGTTGCAGGAGTTATAGGCACTGCTTTTTCAGTTTTAATGAGAATGGAATTAATGCATCCTGGTGATGGTATTTTAGGTGGTAACTATCATTTATATAACGTGTTGGTCACCGGACATGGTTTGATAATGATTTTTTTTATGGTAATGCCAGCAATGATTGGTGGTTTTGGAAATTGGTTTGTTCCAATTATGATTGGAGCTCCTGATATGGCATTTCCAAGAATGAATAATATCTCTTTTTGGTTATTGCCCGTTTCTTTAACTTTATTAATTTTATCAATTTTTGCTGATGGACCTCCAGGACAAACTGGCGTAGGTGGTGGATGGACTATTTATCCTCCGTTGTCCTCAAAAGCCGGACAACCTGGACCAGCGATGGATTTAGCTATCTTAAGTTTGCACTTAGCGGGTGCCTCATCAATTTTAGGAGCAGTTAATTTCATCACTACTATTTTAAACATGAGAACTCCAGGCATGACATTACATAAAATGCCTTTGTTTGCGTGGTCTATATTAGTAACTGCATTTTTATTATTATTATCTTTACCAGTATTAGCCGGAGCAATAACAATGTTATTAACAGATAGAAATTTTGGTACCGCCTTTTTTGAAGCACAAACTGGAGGTGATCCAGTTTTATTTCAACACTTGTTCTGGTTTTTTGGTCATCCAGAAGTTTATATTTTAATCCTTCCAGGATTTGGAATGATTAGTCATATTGTTTCTACATTTTCAAGAAAACCTGTTTTTGGATATTTAGGAATGGCTTATGCGATGGTAGCAATTGGAATAGTTGGATTTGTTGTATGGGCTCACCATATGTATACTGTTGGATTGAGCACGGATACAAAAGCATATTTTTTAGCTGCAACAATGATTATTGCAGTCCCAACAGGAATAAAAATTTTCTCATGGATCGCAACAATGTGGGGTGGGTCAATATCTTTTAAAACACCAATGGTATGGGCATTAGGGTTTATTTTTATGTTCACAGTCGGTGGAGTAACTGGAGTTGTTTTAGCTAATGCAGGTGTTGATACTGCAATGCATGACACTTATTACGTAGTTGCACATTTTCACTATGTGCTTTCTTTAGGAGCTGTTTTTGCAATCTTTGCAGGTTTTTATTATTGGTTCTCAAAAATGAGTGGTTATGAGTATTCTGAGTGGATGGGTCAGTTACATTTCTGGTTAACATTTATTGGAGTTAACTTGATTTTCTTCCCTCAGCACTTTTTGGGTTTAGCTGGGATGCCAAGAAGATATGCTGATTATCCTGATGCGTTTGCCGGATGGAATTATATATCTTCAATAGGGTCTTACGTGGCAGTTGCTGGACTAGCTGTATTTTTTATGAATCTGATTTATGCATTTGCTAAAAAGAAAGCAGCTGCACAAAATCCATGGGGTGAAGGAGCAACAACATTAGAGTGGACTGTGCCATCTCCGCCAAATTTCCATACTTTTGAGGAATTGCCAAAGTTTGAAGATGATCAGGGCACGCAAAAATCACACGGCTAATAAAACAAGAGCATTAAGAACTGATGGATAATTCAAGGCTAAAAAAAAGAAGCTTAAGCCAAGAGGATTTATTTAATCTTTCAGAATTATTTAAATTGATGAAGCCAAGAGTTATGTCATTGGTAATTTTTACCTGTGCCGTAGGTTTATTAACTGCACCTAATATTGTTTCAACTAAAGATGCAATTATTGGAATTCTTCTCGTTTCATTAGGTGCTGGTGCAGCTGGTGCTTTAAATATGTGGTATGAGTCTGATCTCGATGCTTTAATGACAAGAACCTGTTTAAGGCCAATTCCAACAGGGAAAGTTAATAGAAATCAGGCTTTGATATTTGGTGTTACATTATCAATAGTTTCGGTTGTAGCTTTAGATTATTTCACAAACAGAGTTTCTGCTGCAATATTATTACTAACAATATTGTTTTATGTATTTGTTTATACAATTTGGCTAAAAAGAAGAACTCCACAAAATATAGTAATTGGTGGAGCGGCTGGTGCTTTTCCGCCAGTTATAGGATGGACTATTGCTACAGGCTCAATATCGCTTGAGCCATTAACATTTTTTTTAATAATATTTTTTTGGACACCATCTCATTTTTGGGCACTCAGTTTATACAAATCTGATGATTACAAAAAAGCCAAAATACCAATGTTGCCATTAACCAATGGAATAGAAAGTACCAAAATCAATATATTCATTTATTCCTTATTGATGATACCGGTAATTATTTTTCCATATTTAATTAACTTTGTTGGCTTAACATTTTTAATTCCAACATTGCTATTAACTTTTTATTACAATTTTTTATGTTATGAGTTATTTAATTATAAAAAAAATAGATTTGACTCTAAGAAAGCAAAAGCTATCTTTGGATATTCGATATTGTATTTATTCTTAGTTTTTGTTTTCTTTTTGATTGATAAAATAATATGATTACTCCAGATAAAAAAACAAAAAGAAAAAATCTTATTACTGCCTTAGCAATTATTGCGTTTATGATATTTCTTTTCTTTTTTACTTTATATAACACAGGCGTATTTGATAGATCGATATGATAGAAAAAAAGAAATTAACACCATTAGTTTTAGCTGGGATTTTTGTTTTGATGCTGGGCTTATCCTATGCTTCTGTACCTCTTTATGAGATTTTTTGTAGAGTTACTGGTTTTGGAGGAACTACTCAAGTAGCAGACAAAGCTCCGAAAGTTGTTTTAGATAAAGTAGTTAGTGTAAGATTTGACACCAATGTTAATAATTTACCATGGGATTTTAAAGCAAAATCTAATGTGATGGATGTTAAAGTTGGCCAAGTAAACAAAATTGAGTTCGAGGTAACTAATTATAGTAATGAACCAACTGCTGGTGTAGCCAGTTTTAATGTTTCACCCTCAAGTTTTGGAAAATATTATAGTAAACTTGGTTGTTTTTGCTTTGAAAAACAAGAATTAAAAGCTGGAGAAACAGCCACTTACGTGATGACTTTTTATTTAGACCCAGAAATGGTCAACGACGCAACAGTAAAAAATTTACAGGATGTAACTATGTCGTATACTTTTTTCTCGACAGATTACTATAAACAATCATAATCCAAAAAAATGTCAGCTGAAAAAAAACACGATTACCATTTAGTAGATCCAAGTCCTTGGCCTATCTATGTTTCATTCTCATGTTTAGTTTTAGCTGTTGGAGCAGTTTACTACATGCATTATGAGGTCTCATGGGGAATGTACCTTGGATTTGCTTTATTAATTTATGGTGCATACATGTGGTTTAGGGATGTAGTTATTGAAGCTGAGCATCAAGGACATCATACACCTGTGGTTCAAATACATCATCGTTACGGAATGACTTTATTTATTGCCTCTGAGGTAATGTTTTTTGTTGCTTGGTTTTGGGCTTACTTTGATGTGAGTCTTTTTCCAAACGACTTTGTTGGTAATGTATGGCCACCAAAAGACATAGAAACTTTTGATCCATGGGATATACCATTAATAAATACATTGGTTCTTTTGTTATCTGGAACGACTGTGACTTGGTCTCATCACGCTCTCTTAGAGGATGATAGAAAAGGATTTATTCAAGGATTGGTTTTAACTGTAATATTAGGTGCCTGTTTTACTGCATTACAAGCTTACGAATATCATCATGCAACATTTGCTTTTTCAGATCACATATACGGTTCAGTATTTTACATGGCAACAGGATTTCATGGTTTCCATGTTATAGTGGGTACAATTTTCTTGGCCGTCTGCTTGTGGAGAGGAAGGTTGGGTCATTTTAATAAAGATCATCACTTTGGTTTTGAGGCGGCAGCATGGTACTGGCACTTTGTTGACGTAGTTTGGCTATTCTTATTTGCTGCGATTTATATTTGGGGAAGTTAATTTTGAACTTTGAAACATAAATTTTTATTTTCAGTTTTTATCATATTTTTTATATTTGTTTTTATCGCTTTAGGCACTTGGCAGATAATTCGTTTAAATTGGAAGAACAATCTCATTTTAGAAATTGAAAATTCATTAAAAAATCCTCCAGTTCAACTCTCACAATCTAATCAACAAAATTTTCTCAAAATTAAAACGTCAGGTCGTGTTGATTTTGAAAAACAAATTTACTTATATAATTTAAATGACTCTGGAACACCTGGGTTTGAAGTTTTAAATCCAATTTTAATTAATGGTGAAAATTTTTTATTAAATAGAGGATGGATACCATTTGAAAAAAAAGATACACCAGAGATAAATATATTAGATCAAAACAATATAGAAGGAACTCTTAAAACCCAGGGAAGAAAAAATATATTTAAACCAGATAATGATATTAAAGAAAATTATTGGTTTAGTTTGAATAGAGAAGATATCTCAAAATTTACTGGTAAAGAATTTTCTAAGTACATAATATATTTAGATGGTAATTATCAGTTTCCTAGACCAAAAAAAATTACTGCTAATATTTCTAACAATCATAAAAAGTATGCAATGACATGGTTTTCATTAGCGATTTCAATTCTTTTGCTATATCTATATTTTAGAAAAAAGAATTATTAAATGAATTATATTAGTACAAGAAATAATCAGAAAAACTTTACTTTTAAAGATGTTTTCCTCAAAGGCTTGGCAGATGATGGAGGACTATTTGTTCCGAAATCAATTAAACCATTTAAAGAAGAGGAATTAGATAATCTAATAAACTTTAGTTATAATGATTTAGCGGCTGAAATAATTTATCCATTCATAGGAGATTTTATGTCTAAAGATGATCTAATCTCTATGATTTCAAAATCATACTCAAATTTCAGATCTGACGATGTTGTTAAAATTTCAGATCTGGGAGATTTAAAAGTATTAGAGTTGTTCCATGGACCTACACTTGCTTTTAAAGATATCGCAATGCAACTAATAGGTAATTTTTATCAACACCATTTAGGCCGTGATCAAAAAAAAATTAATATAATAGTAGCAACTTCAGGTGATACGGGTGCAGCTGCCATAGACGCTTTAAAGGGGAAAAATAATTTAAATGTTTTTGTCTTACACCCTAATAATAAAATTTCACCAGTTCAAAGAAAGCTAATGACAATACATGAAGAGAGAAATGTATTTAATATTGCGGTAGAGGGAAATTTTGATGATTGCCAAAATTTAGTAAAAGCAATGTTTAATGACGAAAAATTTTCTAAAGCAATTAATATGTCGGGTGTAAATTCAATTAATTGGGCAAGAATTATTGCTCAATCGGTGTATTATTTTTACGCTTACTTTAAACTTGGAAATGGTCAACCTATATCCTTTTCCGTTCCAACAGGAAACTTTGGTGATATTTATGCTGGCTACTTAGCAAAAAAACTAGGTCTTCCAATTGATAAACTAATCGTAGCTACAAATAAAAATGACATACTGCACAGAGCTATATCTGGTGGTGATTATAGCCAAAAGAAAGTTGAGGAAACAAATACTCCAAGTATGGATATACAAATAGCAAGTAATTTTGAAAGGCTTTTATACGACGTAAAAGATTATAATTCAGAAGTTACAAAAGATGTAATGGCTGAAATTAAAAATAATACTTATAAAATTGATAAAAATGACCTAGATAAAATTAAAAAGAATTTTGTATCTGAAATGCTTGATGAAAATGAAACTATTGCAATGATAAAAACTATCAATGATGAACATAAGATAGTAGTTGATCCGCATACTGCAGTAGGTATTGGTGCTGTGAGAAAATTAGGATTGGAAAAAAATTGTGTTGTATTATCTACTGCACACCCGTGTAAATTTCCAAAAGCAATAGAAGATGCGATTTCAAAAACTGAAAATTTACCAGAAAGTCTTAAATATGTTAATGACAGAAAAGAAAAATTTGAGGTTCTTCCCAATGATCTAGAGAAAGTTAAAGACTATGTAATGAATTCAATATGAAACTAAAAATAAAAGATAAAATTCCAGATACAGAAATTTTCCACCTTGTTGATGGGGAACCTCAAAAAAGCAAATTAAATGAAGTTATTGGTAATGGTAAAGTAGTTTTATTTGGTTTACCTGGGGCATTTACATCAACTTGCTCTAAACTTCATCTTCCCGGATTTGTGGCAAATGCAGATAAAATCAAGGCAAAAGGAATAGAAAATATATTTTGTTTATCAGTAAATGATCCTTATGTGATGAATGGTTGGGGAGAGGTTAATAGAACTGGAAATAAAATTAAAATGTTATCTGACCCATATTTATTATTTACGAAAGCAATTGGAGCAGAAGTTGATCGTAATGCAAAAGGCATGGGAATTAGATCAAATCGTTATTTAATGGTCATTGAAAATTTCATAGTTGCTAATATTCATGTTGAAAAAGAAACTAAAGAATGTGGTTTAACTTCAGCAGAGAACTTATTAAATAATCTAATCTAGGCAGGGCAGTTTTGTTACCAGGAGCTCTTAACTATAAGTTAGCAGCGTCTTTAGCAAGTAAATCTACTTCATTATTTAATTCATCATTTGAATGAGCTTTTACCCAGTTCCAACTTATTTCAAATTCATTATTTAGTAGATCTAATTCCGTCCAAAGTGCTTTATTGCTTACATCTTTTTTGTTTGCAGTTTTCCATCCATTTTTTTTCCAATTGTGTATCCACTCTGTTATTCCAGACTTAACATATTTAGAGTCAGTAAAAATTTGAACTTTGCTTCCTTTTGGAATTTTTTTAAGCGCCTCTATAGGTGCTAATAATTCCATCTGATTATTTGTCGTATCTTTTTTACTTCCTTTAAGTTCGGTTTTTTCCCCGTCATTTAATATTATTGCTGCCCAACCACCATTACCTGGATTACCAAGACATGAACCATCGGTATAAATTTTAATCATTAACCTAAATAATCCCTATAGTTTTTTAAATTATTGTGAATTATCAGTTTTTGATAATATTCTCTTGGATCCTTAATTTTTATCAAAGCAGTTTTTGGAGTATTTGTGTAGTCGTAAAGTCTTGTAAGAAAATATCTCATCGCAGCAGCTCGGCATAAAATATTCAATGATTTTTTCTCGATAATAGAGAATTTTTTAATACCTTCATATCCTCCAATTAAATTCTTAACCTTTTTTTTATTTAATTTAAATTGTGATTTTTTCTTATCAAAACAAAGAGCGTTGATACATATTGCTATTTCATACATAAAATAATCGTTTGCGGCAAAATAAAAATCAATAATTCCAGAGATCTTATTTTTTTTGAAAAATATATTATCTATAAAAAGATCACCGTGTATTATTCCATTTGGTAATTTTTTTGGCCATTTATTGTTAATTTCTCTAAAATTACTTTTGAGAAATTTTTCTAAATTAATGAATTTTTTTGATTTAAATTTAATACTTTTTAATAATGGATTTAAATTCTTTATATTCATTGAGTTTTTTCTAAACAATTTTATTTTTTTCGAAGATGAGTGTATTTGAGCAACAGTTTTTCCAATATCATAACAATTCTTCAAACTAAGATTTTTCTTATCTTTTCCATCAAGAAATGAAACAACACAAGCGACCTTATTCTTTATTTTAAATAGATATTTTCCATCACGATTTTTAAGTGGTTTTGGACATCTTATCTTTAGATAATTTAGTTGATCCATTAGTCTCATAAAAAAAGGTATTTCTTTTTTTAATACTCTTTTTTCAAAAATAGTGAGAATATATTTTTTATTTTTTGATTTGAGTAAATAATTTGTATTCTCAATACCCTGTTTGATTCCTTTGAAATATTGAAAATTTTCAATATCAAATTTTTTATTTATAAAGGATAAATCCTTTTTATTAATCTTGGTATAGACGGCCATCTAATTTAATTTTTTAGGAACTTTGAAAACAACATCTTCTTTAATTATTTCAACTTCATCTATGGAGACACTAAATTTCTTTTTCAGGTTCTCTATGAAGTTTTCTACAAGTATTTCAGGTGCAGAGGCCCCAGAGGAAATTCCAATAGTATTTGAATTTTCAATTAAATCATATGGTATTTCACTTTGAGAGTGAATAAGGTGAGCGTTAAGACAACCTGATTTTTTTGCAACTTCTACAAGCCTTACTGAGTTTGAGGAATTTCTACTTCCTATTACAAAAAACATATCACAATTTTTCGCAATATTTTTTACAGCCATTTGTCTATTTGTTGTAGCGTAACAGATATCTTCCTTTTGTGGCTCACGAATACCAGGAAACCTTTCTTTTAGAACCGCAATTATATCTTTTGTGTCATCTACAGATAAAGTTGTTTGAGTAACAAATGCTAAATTTTTACCTTTTTCAAATTTATATTTTTTAGCTTCCTCCTCATTTTGAATTAAATCTATTGATCCTTCTGGTAATTGCCCCATTGTACCAATTACTTCAGGATGATTTTGATGTCCAATAAGAATTAAGTGATAACCCATCTTATAAAGATTTTCGGCTTCCCTATGAACTTTAGATACTAATGGACAGGTAGCATCAACGTATGTCATCTTAAAATTTTCAGCTTCGGAGGGAACTTTTTTTGGAACGCCATGTGCAGAAAAAATTACAGGTCTTGTTTTATCTTTAATTTCCTCTAGTTCTTCGACAAATATGGCACCTTTTTTTTTTAAGTCATCAACAACAAATTTATTATGAACAATCTCGTGCCTTACATAAACTGGAATGCCATATTTATGTATAGCTTTTTCTACAATTTCAATCGCCCTTTCAACGCCAGCACAAAAACCTCTTGGAGCAGATAATAGTATTTTAATTTCTTTGTTTTTCATTTTTTTCAATTAAATATTCCAGCAATATATGCGGAAAAGTTAAAGACGCCAAACCTATAAAAATGACTTTAATAATTGAACTATTAAAATCAAATTTATAATTAAGCAAATATAGACATATTAAACAAAAAGAAGCAGTTAAAATAGTTAGTGGTAATGCTTTCTTTATAAAAATTTTCAAGCCGTTTTTAATATTATCACCATCTAATTCATCTATTAATGAAATGCTATGTCTTATTGAATGTAAAAAACAAAAATAGGCAGTAAACGCGACTAAAGGTGATAGATAATAATTTAAAATCAAAATAGAAAAATAATCAAAAAAAATAGTTAAATTCTTAGAATTGAATTCTTTTATGAACAAAATAATACTTGCAATAGAACTGATAATTATTCCCAATAGTATTAATTTGTTATTTTCTATATATCCCAAACTGGAGTAAAAATTTTCATTATCAACAAGTAATAATTTAAATAAAGATATGGTTTCGTCAAAATGGAAAAAAATAGGTGCTAAAATTATTAGACTTCCTTTTAAAAAATATAATATTTGAATTAAAAATGTTTCTTTAGTAATTAAAAATTGAGTATCTTCTTTTCCAAAATGGTATGAGGCAACAAATAAAAATATTATTAATGAAATAGAAGGAATTAAAATCCAAAAGATTATCACAATCGATGCTATTAATATGTATGTAAAATAAAAAAGAGAAACATTATTTATTTTTAAAATTTTAAAAAGCTTCTCTCCTTTTAAGTGGTCCAAAGAGCCGTGTGATACGCCAATAACCAAAATTAAAAATAAACACAATAGCGGTGATAGTGTAAAATTATTAAATTTAAATAGAATAAGAGAAAAAATATTACAAAATAAAAAAAAAATGAAAGAATGATTAAGATTAATTTTTTTTAAGTTAATATTCATTAAAGTTTAGTAAAATAAAGCCTTGATAAAAATCCATTTTGGCATTTTTAAAATTATAGTCAAATCTTCAAGAAAATTACTCTTATTAGAGAGAAATTTGATAATTGTTTTTGGAGAACTTTGAAACATTTTAAAAAAAATTTCTGACATTCTTTGGGGATGTTTGTCAAGAACACGTAAAAATATTTCATCCAAAAATTGATATTTTTTATTAATTTCAAATCTTTTAGCATGTTGAATATTTTCAATATTTTTTCTAATAAATTTACTATGGTCTTGTATATTCAAAAAAGTATATCCAGTACTTAATCTTGTCATACCACCAGCAGTTCCAATATTAATTTTATTTTTTTCATTTTTAAATGATGGATAAAAAAGTGGAATTGCACCTATTTCTTTATATGTAATTTTATAATTTTTTAAATTTAATTTCTTTTCGATATATTCTTTAATTTGTTGATCATAATCTTTTTGAGAATCATCATTCATTTTTGAAAGCCAAGTACTTTCAATCAAAGCCTTTTTTTTCGAGAAGGGAAGTGTGTAAAAAAAATGGACACTTTCCCTTTGATCACAATCAAAATCCATAAGATTAAAAATGTTTTCATCGAAATAATTATTTTCTGTCTCTATTTCAATCCCACAAAAGTGTTGCCATAAATTTGTAAAGTTTTTTTTGATAGAGGGAACACTATTAAATATAAATGAATTTTTGATGTTGATATCTTTAAGTTCCTTTAAGAAGAAGATATTTTTATTTTTCTTTAACGAATTATTTATTTTTTCATAAAACAAACTACTATCGATGCTTTGATATGGATAATTTTTACATTCAAGAAAATTAGTTTTATTTGGTACATTAACTGAAAAATTTTTCCAATTTTTTATGACACAATCATCAAAATTATGTTCAGATACCTTCCAAAAAGACCAGGTCTTATCTCTTTTGTATTCATTTCGAGGCTCGATAATTGCTAAGGTTTTATCTTCCAATTTATTATGGATCTCTAATTCATAAGCTAGAGATAAACCAGCACAACCACCTCCGATAATTATATAATCAAATTCTTTCATCAAGATTAATTTCTTTACTAATCAATAAATGATCATGTTCGATTTGGTCATCATTTTTATTTAATAAAGAAAGTATAATTAGATCATAAATTGATAAAATCGTCTCCAAAACTTTTTCAAAGTTTGAAACGTAAATTTTTCCAGATTTACTATAATTTTCAAAGGTTTTCTTTTTCAAAATTTTATATCCAATTTTTCTGTATATTCGTCTAGCAACCAAGATACTAAATCTAAAGGTTAGTGGAATTTCTCTTATAGAATAAAATGAATTTTTATAAAATTTATCTGCGAGTTTAATAATTGAATTAATTTCATCAAAATTTCCATTTATATAAGATCTATTTTTTTTTGAGTCCTCAATCACATCTCTTGATATATTAGTAAGTTGCATTGCTATACCAAGATCGATTGCAGATTTAAGGGATTGTTTTTTACTCACTTTTAAAATTTTTGCCATCATCAGCCCAACTGTTCCAGCTACTCTATAACAATAGATTAAAAGATCTTTTCGAGTATCTATTTTTACATTTTGTTTAATGTCTGACTCTATCCCATCAAATAAATCATAAATTATTTCCAGAGAAATATTGAATTGATTAATAATATTCCACATATTTTGAATAATAGGATCCTCAAAATTTTTTTGTTTAAAATCACTTACAAATTTTTGGAATTTTATTTTTTTTATTTCTATTTCATCTTCGTCATCTGCAATATTGTCTACAACTCTGCAAAAATCGTATAAAAAAGAACAATTTTTATAGGTTCTTTTTGGTAAAAAAAAACCAGCCCAATTAAATGATTTTGCGTAAATAGACAAATAATTTTTAGAGGACATTATAAAATTTTATCTAAAACCTTTGCTGAGGAAAGTACTCCAGGTACACCTGCCCCAGGATGAGTGCCCGCACCAACAAAATATAAATTGTTATAAATTTCAGATTTGTTGTGAAATCTAAAGTAAGCAGATTGTGAGAATTTTGGTTGTATAGAAAAACCAGAACCATATTTTGTATTGAGATCTTTTTCAAAATAGTCTGGTGTTAAATAAAAATCTTCGACAATATTTTCTTTTAGGTTTGGCATTAAATCTTTCTCCATTTTCTCTACCACTAAATTTTTCATCTTTTCACCTTCTAACGACCAATCAATTTTTGATTGGTTATTGGGAACAGGAACTAGAACATAGAAACAATCATGTCCATCTGGTGCCATGGATTTATCAGTGGCAGTGGGTCTATGTAGATAATAACTTATATCGTTGTTTAATTTTTTATTATTAAAAATGTCATCAAGGTGTTCTTTATATTTATTGCCAAATTTAATGGTATGATGTTCAACGTTATCGTAAATTTTCTTGGTTCCAAAATAATAAACAAATAAACCCATTGAATATTCCATTCTATTTTTTTTCCATTTAAACATAAAAGAATTATTACTCTGGCCGTTTAACATTTTTTCATAAACACCTGGTGGATCTGCGTTACAAATAACTTTATTAGCGTCAATTTTTTTTGAGTTGTCCAATTGAACTCCAGTAATCTCATTTTGGTTTGAAATTATTCGAGTTACCTCAGATCCTTTTATTACCTCGATATCTTCTTCGTTCATTAATTTTTCAAAACCACTTATGATATTTCCTGTTCCACCCATAGAATAGTGAATACCCCATTTTTTTTCTAAGTATAAAATCAATCCATATATGGATGTTGTGGTGAAGGGATTTCCACCAACTAAAAGAGGATGCATGCTCAACATTCTTCTTAATTTTTCATTTTTAATATAAGATGATACCAGTGAATATACTGACTTATAACTTTTGAGTTTGAGCAATGAGGGTAATTGTTTCATCATCACTGAAGGCTTGTCAAAGGGTACGTCAGCTAGTTCTGTAAAACCTTTGTCAAAAATTTTTTTAGTGAAATTAACAAGTTTTTCATATCCTTGAGCATCCTCTTTATTAATAAGCTTAATTTGTCTTTTCATTTCACTTTCTTCACCAGAGTAATTGAACTTTGATTTATCCTCAAAAATGAATTGATACCAAACTTTAAGGGGTGTTAATTTAATATAATCATTTGGATTTTTTTGAAATAATTCAAACAATTCATTTATTAAGTATGGAGCTGTAATTACTGTTGGACCACCATCATAAATGAACCCATTCCTTTTAAAAACTCTTGCTCTACCACCTAGGTCTTTGTGTTTTTCAATTAATGTAACATTGTGACCCTTAGCTTTAAGACGAAGAGCGGCCGCTATACCACCAAAACCAGAACCTATAACTACAGAATTCATCATGATAACTTATATTTTTTTGGATAAATTGTAAAAAGTATTATGAGTTAATTTTTTTTAACTCTTCTTTAGTTTCTTCTAAATTTTTCTGAAACAACGTATCCAGTTTTGATTTATCGATTGAGGTTGTTATTATTTTTTTTACAGAGTCTATAGCTATTTTAACAGAAACATCTTTAATCTCTTTAATCGCCACTTCTCTCATTTGATTAATTTTATTTTTAGCCAAATTTTTCCTAATTTCTGAGGATTTATGAAATTTGTCATTAAGCTCGATGATTAATTTATCTGCATCTTTCTTTGCTTGATCAAGTATTTCTTTACTTTCAGATTGCGCTGTGTCTAATTTTTTTTGAGCATTATCTAATAATATCTTTGCTTCACCTCTTAGTTTCTCACTTTCATCAATCTCATTTTTTATGTCTGAGATTAGTTTATTAAGAATATTATTAATTTTTTGAGGTACTTTTAAATATATAAGACCCCCAAAAAATATTACAAAAGAGACCGCTACCCAAAAAGTTGAATCAATGACCATAATATTTATCTCCATTTTTTTTTACTAGATCATCAACAATTGCAGAGATACTACTATTATTAACTTCTGCTCCAATTAATTTTTTCAAAATTTCAGTAGATGTTACTACAGCAATTTTATTAATTTTTTCTGGAGCACTTTGTCTTAAAGTATCTATTTCTACTTCAGCTTTTTTAATTTCATCATCAATTTGTTTATCTAAGATCTCTTTTTTAGAGTTAATATTTTTGATTACTTTTTCTCTGGCATCTTTAAAAATATTCTTTGCTTCAATTTTACTTTTAAGAACGATCCCATCAAATTCTTTAAGTTTAGCTTCACTACTTTCTCTTTGTTTTTCAGCTGCCTCAATATTTTCTTGGATTTGTGATTTTCTTAATTCTAGGTTTGCACTTATTTTTGGCAGTATAAGTTTAGATAAAACAATATACAAAACTCCAAAAGTGAATACGAGCCAGAAAATTTGTGAAATCCAAAACTCTGGATCTAATTGAGGCATTCCTCCACTCTCCGCTGCAAAAATCTTTTTTATAAAAAAGAAATTTGCAATTAATGAGTATAAAAATAGTTTTTTAAACATTAATTAAAACGCGAAAAGAATAATCAATGCAACAACTAGTCCAAATAGTCCTGTTGCTTCTGCAAGAGCAAATCCTAAAAGCAAATTAGGAAATTGTTTTTGGGCTGCAGATGGATTTCTCATTGCACCAGATAAATAATTTCCAAAAATTATTCCGATACCTACTCCAGCTCCAGCTAAAGCTATAGCTGCAAGTCCTGCTCCAATCATTTTTGCTGCTTCTAATTCCATTATATCCTCCTTATAAGTTAATGGTGTAAATTTAATGCATCATTTAAATAAATGCATGTTAAAATTGCAAAAACATAAGCTTGAAGAAAAGCAACTAGTATCTCCAAACCAGTTAAAGCAACTGAAAAACTCAGTGGAAGCCATCCACCAACAATTCCGAGGCTTACGACAAAGCCCCCGAAAACCTTCATCATAGTGTGTCCGGCCATCATGTTTGCAAACAATCTTACTGATAAGCTGATAGGTCTACTTAAATATGAAATAATTTCAATGACCACAATTAATGGTAAAAGTACGATAGGAACGCCACTTGGAACAAATAGTTTTAAGTAACCAAAGCCATGTTTTATAAAACCAATAACTGTAACTCCAATAAAAATAAAAGCTGCTAATATGAAAGTCACAATGATATGACTAGTTACTGTAAAAGTGTAGGGTATCATGCCAAACATGTTGCAAAACAAAACAAACATAAATAATGAAAAGATAAATGAAAAATATGGTTTAGCTTTTGAACCAGCGGTATCGCTGATCATTTTTGAGACAAATGAATAGCTTAATTCAGCTAAGAGCTGTATCTTATTTGGAAGTATTGAATTTTTCTTTGAACCAAGGTTGAATATTATTAAAATCGCAAGAGAACTTATGACCATGAATAAACTAGCGTTTGTAAAAGAAATATCAAAAGCGCCTACTTTTATTTCTGGACCAATTCTATAAACTTCGAATTGCGTCATTGGGTTAGCTGCCATAAATCCTTATCTATTTTTGCATTTTTTTTGCGGATTTAATTACATTAATTATTCCTGCAACTACCCCTACAAAAAAAAATATTAAAATTAACCAGGGTTTAGTACCAAAGGTCTTGTCCAAAAGAAACCCAATAATTGTCCCTACAGCGACTGCTGAAACTAGCTCGGTACTTAGCTTAAAAGCAGTGCCAATTGGAGATTGATTATCTTTTTTATTTTCTAGATCTCTTTTTGAAACCTTTTTTTTTGCAATCTCTAAGCGAGTTTTGAATGGATCTTTAGACATTTTAATTACTTACTTAAGCGACCATGCTTTCTGCTTTTTGTAAATCAACAGCCACAAGCTGACTTATTCCTTTTTCAGGCATGGTGACGCCATAAAGTCTATTCATTTTTGACATTGTCAAAGCATGGTGAGTAACAATGATGAATTTGGTATTTGTAATTTTTATTAGTTCTTCAAGTAAGCCACAAAATCTTGTTACATTGGCATCATCTAAAGGTGCATCAACCTCGTCCAAAACACATATAGGCGAGGGGTTAGTTAAAAAAACTGCAAAAATCAAAGATAGTGCAGTCAAAGCCTGCTCACCACCTGACAATAAAGTTATCGACTGGAGTCTTTTTCCAGGAGGACTTACTAACATTTCCAAACCAGCTTCTAAAGGATCATCGGAGTCAACCAATTCAAGCTTAGCATTTCCACCATTAAATAATTTTGTATAAACCTCATTAAATTTTCTATTTACCTTATCAAATGCCTCAATGAGTCTTTCCCTTCCTTTTTGATTTAATTCATTAATACTATCTTTAAGTTTTATAATTGCTGTAACTAAGTCTGCTCTATCTTGTTCCATTTTCTTAATTTCTGTTTCGTACTTTACAGTCTCTTCATCGGCCTTTAGGTTAACTGAGCCTAATTTTTCTCTCTCTTGTTTTTTTTTA
Source organism: uncultured Pelagibacteraceae bacterium (assembly GCA_902632665.1). GTDB lineage: Bacteria > Pseudomonadota > Alphaproteobacteria > Pelagibacterales > Pelagibacteraceae > Pelagibacter. The sequence continues at coordinate 39,228 of CACPDT010000001.1, forward strand.
TCCAATAAGTCTTCTTGATTAACAGCATCAGGCAGTTCTTCGACACCAAATAAATTTGAATTTTCTAAAATGTTTTCTTCTGTAAGATTTAACTCAGAAATAACTCTTTCAACTAAATCATTTTTTCTTTTTTTTAGTCCCTCAATTGTTGCCCCTGAACTTGCTTTTCGTTCTCTTATCTGAATAGATTGTTCTTGTATTTCGTTTAGTTGATTTCTAAGAGTGTCAATTTTTTCATCTGTGGTATTGATAATTTGCTCATTTTCATTTTTTTCATTTTCAGAAATTCTTAAATTTTCTGAAATTTGCCCTTTTTTTTCAGCCTGAAATTTTGGTTGATTATCAAGTTTATCTCGTTGCACATTAAGTTTATTTTTTCTATCACTTAATTCTGCTAACATTTTTTCCGAATTAGATAAAAGATTTTTCCAACTCTCGATCTCTTTATCAATTATTGCAATTCTCTCATTTCTTTTGACAGACTCTCTTTTGATATTTTGATTTTTACTATAACTATCTGCGTATTCTTCAATGACAAATTGGCAATCATCTAGTGATTTAATTGCATCATCATTTTGTTGTGAATTAATTAATTGTTTTATTTTATCGATTTCTGATTTTAATTTATTCCTGCTATTTTCCAAATCTTCATTCGATTGTTTCTCAGTTTGATAATATTTAGAGTCAATTTCAATAAGCTCACTTTTTTCTTCTTTTAGTCTTTTTTCATTTGAGTTTGCATCAATCACTATTCCTCTTTCCCTACTAATATCATCATCAATTGTTTGTAGAGATTTTTTTACGTTTTCTATTTCGTCTTGAATTCTACTATTTTCCTCATCTAGACTTTTGAGCTCTAAGTTTAGCCTTTGTATCTTTGATAAATTTTCAATATTTTTTTCTCGTAGAGGAGTTATTTTATCAACCTCAGTTTTAATAAGTTTCTCTAATTCGTTAATTCTATAATTAAAACCACTGACTTCACTTTCTGCCTCTGTATTAATTTCATTTTCTATTTTAATTTCTTTATCGATCTCTATTAATTTTAGATAATATAGTCCTGCTTCAATTTTTTTTATTTCATCAGAAATATTTTTGTATTTTGTAGCCTCTTCAGCTTGTTTTTGTAAATTTGCTAATTGCCTTTCCTGTTGCCTTCTTAATTCATCAGCTCTCTTTAAATTATTTTCTGCAGCGCTCAATCTTAGTTCAGCTTCATGTCTTCTGACATGTAACCCAGAAATTCCTGCAGCTTCCTCTAAAATTGCTCTTCTATCAGTAGGTTTTGCAGTAACTAGGGCACCAATTCTGCCCTGACTAATCATTGATGGGGAGTGAGCTCCAGTTGATAAATCTGCAAAAAACATTTGAGCGTCCCTCGCTCTAACTTCTTTATCATTGATATAAAACTTCGAACCTTTATCTTTTTCTATTTTTCTTCTAACATTTATTTCATCTAACTCTCTAAACTGCACTGGGCCCTCGTTATTTTCATTTGCAACAGTTACCGAAACTTCAGCAATATTTTTTGAAGGTTTGTTTGATGTTCCTGAAAATATAACATCTTCCATACCTGATCCTCGCATGCTTTTTGCAGATGTTTCACCCATTACCCATCTCAAAGACTCAACAATATTTGATTTACCGCAACCATTTGGGCCAACAATACCCGTCAAACCATTTTCAATTAAGAAATTAGTTTTATCTGCAAATGACTTAAATCCATTGAGTTGGATTTTTTTAAACTCCATGGTTTAACTTATATCAGTTTTTCTAATGTTTTTTTTAAATTTTTATAATTAAGAGATTTTTCAAACTTTTCGTTATTAATTATTATCGTAGGAGTGGAATTAACTTTAAAATTTTTTGTCCCCTCGATTCGATCATTTAAGACATAATCCTCTATTTCTTTGTTATTAATACATTTTTCAAAATCAATATCGAACCCAGCATTTTTTAGAAATTCTTTTAAATTATTATTTATTTCTTCTATTTCCTTACCTTTTATCCAAGCTTGTTGATTGGAATAAAGTTTTTCCAAAATTTCTAGGCTTTGATCTTTTTTACAAAGTGAAATTTTTGAAGCATTTAAAGCAGCAATATCTAAAGGAAAGTGTCGAAATTCTATTTTGACTAGTCCTGTGTCTATGAAATCTTTTTTAAGAGATGGGTAAACATCTTTATGAAAATTTGCACAGTGGCTACATGTTAGAGACTCGTAGACAATTATGGTAATCTTTGCATTTTGATTTCCTGAAACTATCCTCTTTATTTCTGCGCTAGCACCAGTGCTTAATCCAAAAATTAGTATTAAAAATAGAAATAATTTTTTCATTTTTCTTTAAAAACTTTTGTTAATTCAATCAATGAATTTTTGATTTGCTCATTTTTAACATCATTAAGTTTATTTTTATATTTATTGTTTGTCACAGGTTTATTCTCAATTATCTTTTGATTATCTATTTTATTTTCATCGTTAAAACTTGTAAATTTAATCCGTTTTACAACTTCATCTTTAAAAAAAGCATTCATTCTATCCATAATTTCTTTTTTTGAATATTCTAACTCAACTTCATGACCTCTTTGCACCATTATTAAGAGCGTGCTTACACTGAACTTGTTTGTATTCTTAAAAGATTTTGGATAACAAACTTTAAATAATTTTTCACCCGCTATATATCTCCAATTATTAAGCGTTTCAGAATAAATTTGACCTCTTTTATTTATTACTCTCCTAACGTTTGTTGGTAAAGTGTCTTTAAGAGATCTTAATCCTTGAATGCTACCACCTCTCTGCTTAAAATATTTCTTAAATTGCATATGAAAGAACAAATATTAACAAAAAAAATTCTTAATTGGTATGATTTTAATAAGAGAAAATTGCCTTGGCGAAAAAAAATCTCACCTTCAAAAAAACAATATTATACGTTATTAAGTGAATTTATGTTGCAACAAACTCAAGTTGCCACAGTCATTCCATATTTTAATAAATTTATTAAACAAATTCCAAATTTTCATAGTCTTGCAAAAGTTGAAAATAGAAAACTTTTAAAACTTTGGGAGGGACTTGGTTATTATTCTAGAGCAAGAAATTTAAAAAAAACTGGAAAAGTTGTAATCAAAAATTTTAATGGAAAACTTCCAGATAATTTTGAGGAATTAATTACATTGCCTGGTGTCGGAAATTACACTGCAAGTGCTATTTTAGCAATTGCATTCAACAAACCATACATCCCACTAGATGGAAATATCGAAAGAGTTTTAAAAAGATATCTTTATTTGAAAAAACAAAGTGAAATACAAAAAGAAAATCTTATAAAAAAAAAAGATATTTTTGGTAAATCATTAAGATCAAGTGATTATGCTCAAGCGCTAATGGAATTAGGAGCATTAATTTGTAAGCCAAATAATCCAGTTTGTTCTCAATGTCCTGTAGCTGAGAGTTGTAAATCTTACAAAAAAAAAGATTTTAGCATTACGAAGAACAATAAGAAAAATAAAGATAAATATTTTATACTTCAGGTTTATAAAAAAAAACAAAGATATTTATTAATAAAAAATACTAAATTTAATTTTTTAAAAAATTTAAAGATATTTCCAATGGAGGAAACGTCCAAATCAAAAAATTTCAATAAAAATATAAATTTCAAAATGTCTAATATGAATATGAACATTAAAATTCAATATTTAAAAAAATATGAAAAATTTAAGTCACCACATTGGATAGATGAAAAAAAATTAGACAACTACATGTTGCCCTCATTTACAAAAAAAATTGTAAAATTTTTAGAGAAAAATTAATGAAGAAAGTTGCTATTATTGGAGCTGGTATTTCAGGATTATTTATTGCTAATTTATTCAATAAAAACTCAGATTATCAAGTGGTAATTTATGAGAAAAATAATTCGATTAATCTTGAGGAAGGTTATGGAATTCAATTATCCGTTAATAGTGTGAAGCTTTTAAATGAAATTGAATTTAATAAATTTGAAAATGCAAGAAAGTTTAATCCAAAAAAGATTATTTTTTTTTCATCTAAAAACTTCAAAAAGATATGTGATTTGAATATCTCTGATTTTAATTCAGAGAACTGTCAGTACACTACTTTGAAAAGATCTGATTTAATAAATTTTTTGAAAAAGGATATAGAAAATTTAATTAAATTTAATCATAATGTTTCGAGTATAAATAAAGAAAATCATAAAATTCAACTTACTTTTGAGAACAATGAAATTTTTGAATGTGATTATTTAATCATTTCAGATGGAGTTTTTTCAAAAAGTAGAAGTTTGATTTCCAATAATAAAAGTCAACCAAAATACAACAACACATTAGCGATCAGAGGAAAGATAGCAAATTCTTCCAAACTCGATAATGAAAATATTTCATTATTTTTAGGCTCTGATTTTCATCAGGTAATTTATCCAGTAACTCAAAATGGAGACTTAAATTTTATAGCAATTATGAAGTATGAACTTACTTTAGAACAACAAAAAAATTATTCTTTATTCAAAGAAAATTCTTTTATTAGAAAAGTTTTAGAAAAGGTTCCTAAAGAAAATAAAGAATTTTTTGATAAAATTAAGGAATTAAAAATATTCCCAGTATTTGTTAGTAAGGACTTTTTTAAAACAAATAATAGTAAAATTAATTTTATAGGTGATGCTTTTTTTGCTTTTCCACCTTCATTTGCTCAAGGGGCATCTCAGTCCATAGAGGGTGCTTATGAATTATATAAAAGTATAGAAAATAACTCAGAAGGAAATTTCTTTAAAAATAGAGTCATTAAAACTAAAATGGTTACTAAGAGATCTAAACTAAATCAATTCGCATTTCATTTATCTAATCCTGTGGCTATTTTTTTTAGAAATATTTTTTTGAAAAAATTTATTAAAAACAAAAAGTTTTTAGATTCTTATTTAGGTAAAATTTATAATAATTAATTTTTTGAAATTAATCTTTGTCTTAAATTATCTATTGGCACTATTTGCCCATTAAGATTGCAATGCCAATAAGTCCAGCCATTACAACTTTCTGCTCCCAATATTGATGCAGCTACCTTGTGAATTGAGCCCTCTTTTTTTGCATGTTTTATACTTCCATCAGCCATAATTTTTGCACTAATTTTCTTTTTATTATCAAAAATAGTAGTGCCTGGTTTAATTATTCCTAATTCAACCAATGATCCAAAAGGTATTCTTGGCTTAGATCTACCATTTTGCAAAGTATCTAAATAATCATCTTCTATAGTTTTTGTATTTTTTAGTCGTTTTTCAGCTGCCTTATAATAGGTTTTTTCTTTTTCAATTCCGTAATAATTTCTACCCAATTTTTTTGCAACTGTTGCTGTTGTTCCTGATCCTAAAAAAGGATCTAAAACTAAATCATTTTTATTTGAGGTTGCTAATAAAATTCTGTGAAGTAGAGCCTCAGGTTTTTGAGTAGAATGAACTTTTTTACCATTCTTTTTAAGTCTTTCAGAACCATTACAAATCGGTAACTCCCAGTTCGATCTCATTTGAAGATCATCATTTAAACATTTTAAAGATTGATAATTAAAAGTGTATTTTGATTTTTCTGATTTTGATGCCCAAATCAACGTTTCATGTGCATTAGTAAAACGTGTCCCCCTGAAATTTGGCATGGGATTTTTTTTATTCCAGATGACGTCATTTAAAATCCAAAAACCTAAATTTTGGATAGCGGTGCCAACTCTAAAAATGTTATGGTAACTGCCAATCACCCAAATAGCTCCATTTTTTTTTAAAATTCTTTTACATTCTGTTAGCCACGAGTAGGTAAATTCATCATACTTTTTAAAATTTTCAAATTGATCCCATTTATCATTGACTGCATTTACCTTAGACCTGTCGGGTCTTATTAGCTCATTTCTTAATTGTAAGTTGTAAGGAGGGTCAGCAAAAATTAAATCAAAAGTCTCACTAGGGATTTTTTTAAGTTCCCTTAAACTATCTCCATTTATTAATTTATTTTTTAAATCTAAATTCATTTTATAAAAAATAAATTAGACTCCAAAAAGATTCTTGGGTCAACCTAGGATTGAATTATTTGGATTCCATTTGTATGATGGTGGTTCACAACAACTACATCTGGTGTTTCTACGTGAAACCTATTTTAACTTGCTAATTGGTGAAAAGGTTTTTCTATGGTGAGTAGTAATCCCAAATTTTTTTATAGCTTTAAGATGTTGTTTAGTTCCATATCCATAATTTTTACTCCAGTAATAATTTTTAAATTTCTTACCTAACTTAGAGATCATTTTATCACGTGTAACTTTTGCTATGATTGATGCTGCAGAAATAGATGGTATTTTTTGATCACCTTTAATGACTGATTGAAGTTTATAATTTTTTAAATTTGGTGTTTTATTTCCATCGACCAAAATCAGTTTTGGTTTTTTTTTGAGTTTTTTAATTGCTCTTTCCATAGCCAATAGACTTGCATGAAGAATATTTATTTTTTCAATTTCTGAGACAGAAGCTTTACCTGTGGCCCAAATAGAGTTTTTTTTAATGTATTTAGCTAAAAATTCTCGTTTATTTTTTTTTAAACTTTTTGAGTCTTTCAATAACTTCTTATTGATGGTCTTGTTCAATATTACAGCTGCTGCATAAACAGGTCCAATTAAGCTACCCCTGCCAACTTCATCAACTCCAGCAATAGTTTTCATTAAATCCTAATATTTAAATCTTGAATTTTTTGTTTAATTTTTTTTAGATCTTCCCATGAAAATTTTTTATTTTCTGGAAATCTAATTAGATAGGAGGGGCTAAAAGAAATCATGATAGGAATAGTTTTGTTCTTTAAAATTATTTCTTTCCACTTACCCCTTTCATTAGATATTTTGCTTAATCCTGTAATTGCCTCCATTGCTGTGCTGCCCATTAAAATTAAAATTTTTGGATCTATTATCGCAATGTGTTCTTTTAAAAATATTGCATAACGTTTTATCTCCTGTGCAGTGGGTTTTCTATCCTCAGGTGGTCTGTAATTAATTGAATAGGTAGTGTAAATATTTTCTCTTTTTATATTAATTGCTAGTAACATTTTGTTTAAGAGATTACCCACTTCTCCTTGAAAGCATAAACCTGTTTTATCTTCTATTTCGCCTGGAGTTTCTCCAATTAACATCACATCAGCATTAATGTTACCTTCGCCCAGGACCAAACTTTTAGAATTATTTTTTAAATTACAATTTTCAATTGAATTAATCTTTGTTTTAAGATCATTCAGCAATCCATTTTTACTAATTGAAGTTTCTTTATTTTCAGCTGTGTCGACTTTAAATCTATTGATTGGTTTATCGCTAAAAATAAAATCAGTTTCAATTGTTTTCATGAATTCTTGAGCATATTTAGCATTTTGATTTAAAGTCTTTTTAATCATACAATGTAGTAATGGTTCTTAAAAATATAAAATTTATACTTATTATATTATTATTTTATCAGAACACTTTGTTTACGAAAAGTAATTCTTTTGAAAAAATTGACTCAAAAAATTTATCAAAATATTTTTCAGGTATAGTTGCTTTTGGTAATAAAAAAAATTCTGAAGCTCTAGATTTTTTTAATTCATCTAAAATTTTGATTAATGCTCATGATCCATTTTTAAAAAGGTATGTATCTTCATTGGTATTGGAGAATAAAGTATTGCAAGCAATTCAAATTATTAAACAAAATTATGAAAATGAAAATATAGATTTTTTCGACTCTTATTTATTATTAATAATTGATAGTTTAAAAAAAAATGAGTTAGATATTGCCTATGAATACATTTCTATTGCAAATAACTTTGCAGAACAGGATAGGTTTAATTTAGCAATTATAGAGAGCTTAAAACAATATGTTTATCTCTTTAAAGAAAAAAAATTTTTAGACGATAAGAAAAACTTTGGAAGACTATCTTATATTTCAGAAACATTTCAAAAGTGTTATTTAGATGATCCTAATACAGGTAGATATTTCTCAAAATTGATAAATGATCCTGAATCGGATTTTACCAGATATATCTATTTTTATATAAGTTACTTAGTTGAAAACAATAATTTAAACGAAGCAAAAGTAATTACTGATGAAATAGAATTTTTAAATTCAACATTGCTACTATCACAAGGCAAAAGTTGGATTGACAATGGAAACTTGCAAAAATTTGAAGAGGTTTTTTCATGTAAAAATCAAAATGATTTAATTGCTGAATTTTTGTTTTTAATATCAAATCTGTATTCTGCACAAGACAATTACGAGATGTCAAATTTTTACTTAAATTTATCAAATTTTCTTAATCCAAGATTTGTATTTAATTTATCACTAGTTGCGGAAAATCATTATTTTAATAAAGATTATGAAAAGGCAAAAAAGGTTCTTAAAAAATTTAAAAAGGATGATGATTTTTACTATTGGTTTAGATTAAAAAAAGAAGCGCAAATAATTTCAGCGCAGAGAAATAATCAAGAGTCTCTTAACTTTATTAAATTTAATTTTGATAAAATTGAAAATCCAAATGAAAAAATATTATTTGATGTTGCTAATTTTTACAAAAAAGCAAAAAATTACGAAGAAGCAATAAGATATTACTCTAAAATTATTGAAAATTTGGATGATAATTCGGATATCAAGTCAGATATTCTTTATCGAAGAGGAGGTACATATGAACGAATTAAAAATTATGAAAAAGCCGATAAAGATTTAATTGATGCACTCCAAATTACACCTGACGATGCTTATATACTTAATTACCTTGCTTATTCATGGCTTGAGAGGGATTATAAAATTAATGAAGCAATTAAAATGCTTGAAACAGCCTATGAACTTGAGAGTGATGATCCATATATAATAGACTCTATTGGTTGGGCTTATTATTTAACTGATGATTATCCAAGAGCTGAAAAATTTTTGAAAAGAGCAGTAGAATTAATGCCAGATGATCCGATAGTGAATGACCATTACGGCGATATTTTGTGGAAGCTCAATAGAAAAATCCAGGCTAGATATTTTTGGACCAATGTATTGAAAATGAAAGATACTGAAAAAGAATTAATTGAAAAAATTAATATTAAGATGATCGAAGGTCTTAAAAGCTCTTAATGCCTTTTTCCAGAATAAAATCACACGCGAAATTAAATTTGGCATTAAATGTTATAAGCAAAAGTAAATCTTTGCACAATATAGAGAGCATAATAAGCTTCGTAGATTTGCACGACACAATTTTGATCAAAAAAATTAAATCAAAAAAACATTTGATTTCATTTAATGGAAAATTTTCTCGAAGGATAGGTAAGAAAAATACTGTTTCTAAATTATTTGAGATCTTAGAAAAAAAAAAAATTTTAAAAAACCAAAGATTTCAAATCAAAATCAAAAAATCTATACCTGATAAAGCTGGCCTTGGAGGTGGCTCAATGAACGCAGCGAGTATTTTAAGGTATTTGGCTGATAAGAGAATAATCACTATCAAAAATAAGGAAATGTTAAAAATTTCTAAGTTAATTGGTTCAGATGTGATGTTAGGCTTAAATCATAAAAGTAAGATTTTAAATTCAAGAAATAAAATAAAATATTTCAACAATGTAAAAAAAATTTACCCATTAATCGTAAAACCAAGTTTTGGTTGTTCTACTAAGGATATTTATTCAAAGGTTAGAAAGTTTGAAAAAGCAAAATTTGGTACGGGAGCCAAAAAAATGTTTGATATCAATTTTTTAAAAGATATGAAAAATTCCCTAGAAACAACAGCTTTTTTAAAATACCCAAGATTAAAAAATATAAAATTTTATTTAGAGAATTCACTAAACCCAGTTTTTGTAAGAATGACAGGATCGGGATCAGCTTTAGTTGCATATTTTCAAACAAAAAAAAGATGTGAACGTGCGAAAAAAAGGTTTATTCATAAATACAAAAATATCTGGTGTATAGCCTCAAAAACTATATAAATTTGATTTTTTTGTGTTATACGAACTTAATATTGGGGCGTAGCCAAGCGGTAAGGCACGGGTTTTTGGTACCTGCATCCTAGGTTCGAATCCTAGCGCCCCAGCCAAGTATGAAAAATTTTTTAGATACAATTTTTTTTAGATCAAATAATTTAAATTATATAAGTCAAAGTATTCGAGATTTAACAAAAAATACTCCAGCAAATAAAATATTTAAAGCCATAAATTCTTATTCATCAGATAGTGAAGTAAGATTTGTAGGAGGTTGCATTAGAAAAATCATTAATAAAGAAATAGTAAATGATATTGATATGGCAACAAATCTTGATCCTCAAAAGGTTTGTGAAGCTTTAAAAGAAAATAAAATTGATTATTATGAAACTGGTATTGAACATGGAACAATTACAGCACTTATAGAAGGGTACAAGTTTGAGATTACCTCATTGAGAGAAGATATTTTAACAGATGGAAGACACGCAAAAGTGAAATTTTCAAAAAATTGGAAAGAGGATGCATTAAGAAGAGATTTTACTATCAATTCCATTTACGCGGATGAAGATGGAAACTTGTTCGATCCTTTTGAGGGTAAAAAAGACTTAGAAAATGGTTTTGTAAGTTTTATAGGGGACGCTGATAAAAGAATTAAAGAAGATTATTTGAGAATTTTAAGATATTTAAGATTTTTTGCCCATTACTCGAAGCATCCGCATAATCCAGAATTAATCAGAAAACTTAAAATTAATATTGGTGGCATCTCAAAATTATCTAAAGAGAGATTGTTAGATGAATTAAAAAAAATAACTCAGTTAGAAATATTAGAAAAATTAGCTGATGACAAATTGGGCTCAGAATTATTTTTAATCATTTTTCCTGAATTAAATAATTTAAAAACTTTTTCAAAATTAAACTCAAAAAAAAAAGAAATAATTGATAAGGCTGATTTTGTCTTTCTATTATCTTTAATGATTATTGATGAGACAGATAATGCAGATTATTTTATGTACAAATTTAATATTTCTAAAAAAGATCAAAAAAGAATTAAAATTATTGATAATTTTTTTAAGGAAAAAATTGGACCAAAAACTTTTAGAGAGGAAAACTTTAATGGTATTTTTTATTATAATGGAAAACAAGCTGTAACTGATATTCTTAATTATTATTTAATTAAATCAAAAAAAAATTCTGAAAATATTCAAAAATTAATTGATTTCTACAAAGATAAAACAATACCAAAAATGCCAGTGGGTGCAGAATTTTTAATGGAAAAATTCAATATTCCTGAGGGTAAACAATTGGGTGTAAAACTAAAAATAATTGAAGAAGAATGGGTGAAAAATAATTTTCAAATTTCAGATAACCAAGTAAGTCAAATTGTTAACAATTAGATATATTTTACGTCCTTAATTTCAAAATTTTTGACCCCGGCTGGAGTTTTTATTTCAACTAAGTCATTTTTATTTTTTCCTATTAAACCTTTACCTATAGGCGATTGAAAATAAATTAATTTTTGTTTGAGATCAGCTTCATCTTTTCCTACAATCTTATAATTTATTTTTTCTCCAGTATCTAAATTTTCTAAAAACACAGTCGAGCCAAAGATTACTTTACCATCATTATTTAATTTCGTAACATCAATGACATTTGCTCTAGCAATGATATCATTAATTTCAGTAATCCTTCCCTCATTATGAGACTGCTCTTCTTTAGCAGCGTGATACTCTGCATTTTCTTTTAGATCACCATGTGACCTCGCTTCAGCAATCGCTGCTACAATCTTAGGTCTTTTTTTTTCTTTTAAAAAGATTAATTCATCTTTGAGTTTATTTAAGCCATTTAAAGTAATTGGTTCTTTGTCCATGTTATTTCCATTTTGCTAATGGAGGTAATGACATTAAAATACCTTCGACATTTCCACCAGTTTGTAAACCAAATTTTGTTCCTCGGTCATAGAGTAAGTTAAACTCTGTATAGCGACCTCTTTTTATAAATTGTAATTCTTTATGTTTTTTAGTCCACTTTTTCTTCATTTTTTTTCTAATGATTTTTTCAAAAATAAATTGAAAAGTGATCCCTACATCTCTTACAAATTTAAAATCTTTTTCAAAATTATCTTTTTTATAGTCAAAAAAAATTCCCCCAATACCTCTCGGTTCTTTTCTATGAGGTAAATAAAAATATTTATCACACCATTTCTTATATTTTGTATAATATTTCTTATTGTGTTGATCACACATTTTTTTTAGAGTTTTATGAAATTCTTTTTTTTCCTTATCATCTTTTATTGATGGGGTTACATCCATACCACCACCAAACCAGTCCTGAGTTGTACAGATATATCTTGTATTAAAATGCATGGCAGGAATCATGGGATTTTTCATATGCATTACAACTGAAATACCAGAAGCCCAAAAACTGGGATTTTTTTTTGCACCTAAAATATTTTTTTGAAATTGTTTTGGGAATTTTCCATGAACTTTAGAAAAATTTACTCCAACTTTATCAAATATTTTTCCATTTTCTAAAATTCTAAATTCTCCACCTCCCTCATCTCTTTTTTTACTTCTGTTCCAAACAGTGGTTTTGATATCTGCATCTTTTCTTTCAAGGTTGGTTATAGTATGCCAAATAGCTTCTTGTAGCATTTTGAACCAATTACTTGTGATGTCTTTTTTAATTTCTAAATCCATATTAGATTAATTTAGTTTGTTTTAAACTTTCTGCCAATATGATTGCAACAGAAGATGCAATATTAAGTGAGCGTTTATTATTTTTCATAGGAATTTTGAGTCTATCTTTAATTTTTTTATGAACCTCATTTGGAACTCCGGCACTTTCTCTACCAAAAAGAATAGTGTCATTTTTATTAAACTTAAATTTTGTGTAAGAAACAGACGCTTTTGTGGTCATTAAAACTATTCTTTGATCTTTTTTCGATCTAAAAAAATCATCTGAGCTTTGATGAAATTTTATGTCTTTTTCATTCATATAATCCATAACGACTCGCTTAAATCTTCTGTCACTTAGCATAAACCCGCAAGGCTCTATTATTTCAAGTTTTGCACCTAGGCACGCACAGGTTCTTATTATTGCTGCTGTATTTTGAGGTATGTCTGGTTCAAATAAAGCAATTTTAGGGCCATGATTTATCAAATTCTGTGTCATTCTTTCAGTAGTAAATTTATCATTTTATATTATATGAAATCATATATTTAAGTAGAAAAAAGCAATATTGAGTATATTTAACTATTATTGATGTCAGAAAAAAAAACTAATAGACGAGACTTCTTATTCACAGCAACCTATGCAGTTGGTGCGGTTGGTGTTGGTGCAACCGTATGGCCAATGATTGATCAGATGAACCCAGACGCATCAGTTAAAGCTTTAGCGAGCACTGAGGTTGATGTGAGTGCAGTTAATCCAGGTAAAACAATTACAGTTTTATGGAGAGGTAAACCAATTTTTATTCGTAGAAGAACACAAGATGAGATAGCTGAAGCAAGATCTGTAAAGTTAGAAGATTTAAAACATCCTGAAAAAGACGAGGATCGTGCAGTGAACCCCGAGTGGTTAGTCATGCTTGGAGTGTGCACTCACTTAGGCTGTGTTCCTTTAGATCAAAAAGGTGAATACAATGGATGGTTTTGTCCTTGTCATGGTTCTCACTATGATATCTCTGGAAGAATTAGAAAGGGACCAGCTCCGACTAATATGGAGATCCCCAAATATGAATTTGTTAATGCTAATACAATTAAAATTGGATAATTATGAGTGATCACGAATACACACCGAAATCAAAATTTGGAAAATGGTTTAACGATCGTTTACCATTATTAACTCTTGCAAATCACTTAACTGATTATCCGACACCAAAAAATTTAAATTATTGGTGGACGTTTGGTGGAATATTAACTTTTTGTTTGATTACTCAAATTGTAACCGGTTTAGTTCTCGCAATGCATTATATTGCCCATGCTGATATGGCTTTTGATAGTGTAGAGCATATTATGAGAGATGTTAACTATGGTTGGTTAATTAGATACATTCATGCAAATGGTGCTTCAATGTTTTTTTTGGCTGTTTATATTCATATATTTAGATCATTATTTTATGGTTCTTACAAAGCTCCTAGGGAAATAATTTGGATAATAGGTATCATCATTTATTTATTAATGATGGCAGCTGCATTTTTGGGTTATGTACTTCCATGGGGCCAAATGAGTTTCTGGGGTGCAACTGTAATTACAAATCTATTTAGCGCAATTCCTTTAGTAGGCGAGGGTATCGTCACTTGGTTATGGGGAGGTTACTCAGTTGATAATCCTACTTTAACACGATTTTTTACACTTCACTATTTAATACCTTTTTTAATTTTAGGTTTAGTTGTTCTTCATATATGGGCACTTCATGTTCCTGGAAATAATAATCCAGTTGGAATTGACATTAAAAAACCTTCAAAAGATACAGTACCATTCCATCCATACATTGTAATAAAAGATGGTTTTGCTTTACTAATGTTTATGATTGTTTTTGCATTTTTTGTCTTTTACACGCCAAATATTTTAGGTCATGCAGATAATTATATTGAAGCTAATCCGTTAGTTACTCCGGCACACATTGTTCCAGAGTGGTATTTATTACCATTCTATGCAATTTTAAGATCGGTCCCAGATAAACTTTTAGGAGTAGTTGCAATGTTATCTGCTATTTTGATTTTAGCAGCTCTTCCGTGGCTTGATACTTCAAAAATTAGATCAGCAGTATTTAGACCTTTGTATAGACAATTTTATTGGATCCTTGTCGCTGATGTTTTGATCCTTGGATATGTGGGTGCTATGCCTGCTGAGGGATTATATCTGTTAGTCGCTAGAGTGGCTACGGCATATTATTTTTTACACTTTCTTGTAATACTTCCAGTTTTAGGTTGGAAAGAAAAAACTCTACCGATTCCATTAAGTATTACCGAATCGATATTAGGTGGTTCACCTAATTTAGCTACAGCAAAAAACAGGGAAAGTTTGAATAAATAAGTGAAAAATTTTTTTAAAATATTTTCATTTATTATCTTATTTTCTGGACTTTCATTGAACACTCAAGCTGCAGAAAAAGTTGAATATTTAAAAACTGATTGGAGCTTTAAAGGTCTTTTTGGAAAGTTTGATCGAGCTGCACTTCAAAGAGGATATCAAGTCTATACAGAGGTATGTTCTTCGTGTCATTCGATGAAATATTTAAGTTATAGAAACCTAGCTGAAAAAGGGGGGCCAGAATTTTCTATAGATCAAGTAAAAGCTATTGCTGCATCTTTTGAAGTCAAAGATGGACCAAATTCAGATGGTGATATGTTCACTCGTCCGGGCAGATTATCAGATAAGTTTGTAATGCCCTATGATAATGTTCAAGCTGCACAAGCAGCAAATGGAGGTGCTTATCCACCAGATATGTCTGTATTAGTTAAAGCAAGAGGAGGTGGGGTAGATTATATTTACTCATTGCTTCAAGGATATGAAGATCCACCAGCTGGAGTTACTTTAGATGATGGTGTTTATTATAATAAATACATGTATGGGAATAAAATAAAAATGGCTAATCAATTATCAGATGGACTAGTAGAATACTCTGATGGTACAACAGCTTCTGTTGAACAAATGTCAAAAGATGTAACAACATTCTTGATGTGGTCAGCTGAACCTCATTTAGAGTCAAGACATCGAATGGGTTTTAAAGCTATCGTGTATTTAATTATTTTAACAATCCTAGTTTATTTCAGTATGAAAAGAATATGGTCACGTATTGAAACGGAAGTTTAGAACGTCTCCATCTTTAACTATATAATCTTTTCCCTCTAACCTCATTTTTCCGTTATTTTTTGAATTTACCCAGCCATCATTAGATATGAAATCATCGTAAGAAATAGTTTCAGCCCTAATAAATCCTTTTTCAAAATCAGTATGAATTTCACCTGCAGCCTTTGGAGCGGTACAATTTTTTTCAATTGTCCATGCTCGAGTTTCTTCGGGTCCAGATGTAAAGTATGTATCTAGGTCAAGAATTTCGTAACCTTTCTTAATTAGTTTATTCAATCCTGTCTCCTTCAATCCAATCATTTCCATATAATTTTTTTTCTCATTACTATTCAATTCATTTATTTGATTTTCTATGTCTGCAGAAACGATTAAAGTATTGTTGTTTCCATACTTATCAATAAATAAATGAGTGTAATTATTTCCACTCTGAACACTTTGTTCATCAACGTTACAAACAAAAATTTTAGGTTTGAGTGATAATAACCCAGATTGATTAATCTGCTTTTTATTAAATTGAGTTTTTAAATCATCAAAACTTTTATTATTATTTATACAATCCATAGCTATTTCAAGAATTTTGATTTGATCTTCATCAACATTTTTTTTGTTATTTTTTTCTAACCTTTTTTGAATAGATTCGAGATCTGCAAGCATCATCTCTGTTTCTATAATTTCAATATCTCTTACCGGGTCAACGGAAGGATTAACATTTTGAATATCATTAGAGTCAAAACACCTGATCATGTGAATAATTGCATCGACTTCTCTAATATGAGAAAGAAATTTATTTCCCAAACCTTCACCTTTAGATGCGCCTTTTACTAGTCCAGCAATATCTACAAAAGAGATAGTGGTGTTAATTATTTTTTTTGATTTTGAAATTTTTGCTAAATTATTTAATCTTTCATCAGGAACTATTACAACTCCAATATTAGGATCAATAGTACAAAAAGGAAAATTAGCTGCCTGTGCTTTACTGGAATTAGTCAGTGCATTGAAAAGAGTGGATTTACCAACATTAGGTAATCCAACAATCCCACATTTAAAACTCATTATTTATTATTAACTGTGCTAGAAAATAAATCTAATTTTTTGTCTACAAGTATTGAAAGTGATTCTGTTATATTTTTGGATATTTTTTCTAAACCCATAATTTCTTCATCATCAAAGTTTTGCAAAACATAATCAGATATTTCTAAAGGTCCTTTTGGTTTTCCTATACCTATTCTAACTCTTGAGTAATCTTTTCCAATAAATTTATCAATGGAGGAAATACCATTGTGACCAGCACTTGATCCGCCAAATTTTGCTTTTATTTTTCCAAATTCAACATCAAGATCATCATGAAAAACAATTACATTTTCAGGTTCAATTTTAAAATATTCAATTAGTTCTCTAATACATATTCCAGAGTTATTCATAAAAGTTAACGGCTTAATGGCATAAACTTTTTTACTATCAATATTACCAGTTGTTAACAAACCTTTGAATTTTGGTTTTTGTTTTGTAAGCCCAAATTTTTTGTTAATGGAGTCTATAATTTTAAACCCAACATTATGTCTATTATTTTCACTATCTGGAGTTGGGTTACCTAAACCGACAAATAAAAGCATAACTATTTTAATTAGTATTTCAAATTTAGTGGATTATTTTTTTTCTTCTGGAGCTTTTTTATCTGCAGGTTTTTTATCATCACCCTCTTTTTTATCACCTTCTGCTGCTGGTTTATCTCCTTCAGCTGTTGCTGCTTCTGCTCCTTCAGCGCCTTCTGCACCCTCTGCAGCTTCTGCTTCCGCAGGTTTTTCTGGTTCTTTCATTACTGTCGGTGCTGCTAAGGTTGCAATTACGAAATCTCTTCCTTGAATAGTTGGTGTTACTTCTGCATCTAGTTTTACTGAGGAAATTTTAAAACTTGAACCAATATCGATACCATCTAAATCTAAAGTAATACTTTCTGGTATTTTTTCACTTGGGCATTTTAATTCAACTTTCCTTCTTACAATGTTAAGTACACCACCTCTTTTTAAACCTGGAGATTTTTCATGATTAATAAAGTTAACTGGAACTTCAATCTTAATTTTTACTCCAGGAAGAACTCTTAAAAAATCTACATGAGTAGGTTCATCACTTATGATGTGATATTTTACTTCTCTAGGTAATACATTTTGAGATTTTCCATCTACATTTAATGTAATTATGTTTGATAAAAAGTTTTCTTTCTCAATCAAACTTTTTAATAATTTCTTTGATATAGAAACTTTTTGATTTTGGTCTTTACCTCCGTAGATAATCCCCGGAACACTGCCATCATTCCTGATAGCATTGAGTTGACCTTTAGTTTTGTTATCTCTGATTTTGGCTTCTAATGAATTCATAAAACAGAGGTTTTTAACCCATGTTCATAAATAATCAAGGTAATTATTTGAACAAATCTGAAACTGATGTCGAATTAGAAATTCTTTTTATAGCTTCTCCCATAAGGGCAGAAATTGGTAAAACCTCTATGTTTTTAACATTTTTAGTTTTCGCACTATTATCTATCGTATCTGTAATAACTAAATTTTTAATAACTGAATTTTTAATTTTTTTAACCGCATCTCCACTTAACACTCCATGAGTAATATAAACATAAACATCTTTTGCACCTCTTTGTTTTAAAGCCTTAGCAGCATTGACGATAGTACCACCAGAATCAATTATATCGTCAACCAAGATACATGTTTTACCTTTTACATCGCCAATAACATTCATTACTTGTGATTGACCGGGTTTTGGTCTTCTCTTATCAACAATAGCCAAACCAATGTTTAAAATTTTACCAAGTGCCCTAGCTCTTTCTGTGCCACCGACATCTGGTGCAACACAGATTAAATTTTTATTTTTGATCTTTTTTTTAACGTGTCGTGCAAAGATTGGAGTAGAAAAAAGGTTGTCGACAGGAATATCAAAAAAACCTTGAATTTGACCAGCGTGGAGATCAACTGTCACAACTCTATCTGCTCCTGCTTTAGTTATTAAATTTGAGACAAGCTTTGCTGATATAGATGTTCTTGGTACAACTTTTCTGTCTTGTCTTGCATAACCAAAATAAGGAATTACAGCAGTTATATTTTTTGCTGATGATCTTTTTAAAGCATCAATACATAATAATAATTCCATTAAATTGTCATTAGCTGGTGAAGAAATAGATTGAATTATAAAAATGCTATTCCCTCTTATATTTTCATTTATTTCAATGTAAATTTCACCATCTGCAAATTTTCTTATACTAGAATTGACAAGTTTAGATTTTAAATATTTAGCAATATTTTTACTTAGGATTTTATTACTATTTCCAGTTAATAATTTCATGAAAAGTTTAATTAATCATAATTATTGAAATATTTCTACCATAATCATTTAGATTTAATTTTAATGATCTTCTTGCACTAAAAAAATTATTTTTTTTATCGAATGTATCAATTTTAATCATATCAATTTTATCGATTTTTTGTGATTTAAGTTGAGATTTGACATAATTTGGTAAATCAAAATAAATTAATTCGTTTTTATTTTTAAAGAAAATTTTGTTTTTTTTGTGTTTTTTAATAAATTTCTTTTTAAAGTCAGCTTTTACCTCATAGTTTTTTTGAGTAATTGACGGACCAATTGCTCCAATTATATTTTTTGGATTACACCCTTTTTTATGCATAAAATTAATAACATTTCTGACTATCCCTCTATACGCACCTTTCCAACCAGCATGGATAGCCGCGATAATTTTTTTTTCATAGTCATATAATAACACTGGTACGCAATCAGCGGTCAATACAGCTATTGGCAGTTTTTTTTGATTAGTTATAATTGCGTCAGCTTTAATTTTTTTTTTTAATTTAGAGTTTTCATTTAGAAAAACCAACTTATTGCTATGTACTTGATGTACTAAATAAATATTTTTTGCTTTTTTCCCTATTTTATCTTTGACAATCTTTAAATTTTTTAAAATATTATTTTTGTTGTCATGAGAACCGGGACCACAATTTAGACTTTTATATATCCCTTTTGATGTACCTCCATTTTTATTAAAAAAACCATGACTTATATTTTTTTTTTTTAATAATTTTCGAGAGGTGATCAGATCAAAATCCTAAATTAAAATTGTTTTTTTGATTTTTTATTAACATAACTTTAAACAATTTTCCCATTTGTTTATCATCTGTTAGTCTTTTTAATCTGTAATAAATATCTGCTTTTTTTAAAAAGTTTTGATTTTTTGCAATCATCTCAGCTCTTTCGTAGATACCCATTTTTGTAAGAAATTCTTTTTGTGTTGTTAAACTATGCTTTAATCCACCTAGTTTTTTTATTATTTTTTCAAATAATCGGAAATTTATATTATGTGTGATATCTGAGTTCCCAATTTTAGCTAAAACATCTGAATATTCGTGTCTATATAATGCTTGTAAAGTATTTTTCATTTTATCTTCATTATACCCATAATCTATGATCAAAATTCCTCCAGATCTTGCTTTGATAATTTTTGAAATTTGTTTCAGGTAATTAATACCAAGCTCTGAATATTCTATAAAATTCTGATTTTTAGATATTTTAAAATCAATCTTTTTTTCATAATTTTTCATGTTAATTTTTTTTTCCAAGAAAGAGGTTGTTTTTTTGTTTAAACTAACAAACTTTTCAAACCATAAATTTCCTTTTTTTTGAAATTGTTTAATTGCAAGTGCATCAAAAAACTCATTTGCAATAAATATACTAGGAATTTTTTTAATTTTTTTTAAATCATTTACCCAATTTACATTTGAATTTAATAATTCTTTTTTTTGTATTTTCTTTAAAGTAGGACTTATCTCATAAATTACCAATCTGCAGGATTTGAAAAACGATGGGAACTTTTTAAAACTTTCTATAAGAATTTTCATCATTGCAGCATTTCCTGCTCCAAGTTCGATTACGTTAAATTCTTTTGGTGACCCTATACTTTTCCAAAAACTTACAACCCAAATAGCAATCATTTCAGAAAATAATCTTGATATATTAGGAGCTGTAATAAAATCTCCTTTTTTGCCAAATGGATTTTTTTTAATGTAGTACCCAGACTTTTTATTATACAGAGAGATATTAATAAACTTGTCTAAGGGTAAATTAACTATTTTGTCTGTTTTCATATTTAGAGATTAATAAATAACATCCAATTACTAAAAAAAAGATACTTATAAGTTGTCCCATAGTTAAATTGAATAATAAATAGCCCAGTTGGTCATCAGGAACTCTTAAAAACTCAATTGTAAATCTAAAAATTGAGTAAAAAACTAAAAATATACCAGAGATAAATCCAGATCTTTTGGAGAAACTCTTATTTTTGAAATATAATAGAACTAAAAATAGAACTATACCTTCAAAAAATGCTTCATATAACTGAGTAGGATGTCGATATAAATTATCTATTTGTGTAAATTGGACTGCCCAAGCAACATTAGTTTCGACACCATAAAGTTCTGAATTTATAAAATTTGCTATTCTTCCAAAAAAAATACCTATGGGTGCAACAAAAGACACAATATCTAAATAACTAAATGAACTTTGTGAATTTCTTTTCGCAAAAAGGTAACTTGCAATTATGATCCCTATAACTCCCCCATGAAATGACATACCACCCTGCCAAATTTTAAAGATATCTAATAAATTATTGATATAAAATTCAAAGTTATAAAATACAACATACCCTAATCTGCCACCAATAATTAAACCTAAAATTAAATAAGTTAAATAATCGTCAAATTTTTCCTTTACTTTCAGATCAGAAATAAAAAATTTCTTACTCAAAAACCACCCTAATAAAATACCAATAATATAAGCTAAAGAATACCATCTAATCTCAAATGAAAAAATTTGAAATGCGACTGGGTCAAAATTATTAATGAACATTTTTATTTTTAAATATAAGTTATAATTATAATAAGTTATTAGATTAATATATGAAAAACTCAAAGTTTGTAATTGAAAAACTTGCTAAATTATTTGAACAAGGCTTAGTATCGTCTAAAGATATAGCCAATGAAATTATGACTATTTTAAAATCTAAAAGAGATGAAATAGTTTTTAAAATGAAGTTAACAAGTAAAGATGAGTTTGAAGTTCTCTCAAAAAGAGTTGAAAATTTAGAAAAAAAAATTGATCAATTAAAATCTACAAAAAAAAAGAAAACTAAAAAGGCAAAAAGATCCTAGCTTCCAAACCGCCCATTGGTGACTTAGCTAATTTTATATTTCCCCCGTGTGATCTGATAATGTCTGAAGCTATGGATAACCCAAGTCCAACGCTTGATTTTGTTTCAGCTCGACCTTTATCAATTTTGTAAAAAGGTTTGAAAACATTATCAAATTCTGTCTCAGGTATACCAGGGCCGTTGTCTTCAATTTTAATAAATAAGTTGTTACTACTTTTGGTAATTCCTACATTTACTTTTTCCGCGTATTTAATTGCATTATCTAAAAGATTGTTAACACATCTTCTTATTAAGTTTTTTCTACCACTTATATAAATTCTAGGTGTAATTTTGGATGATATATTTTCATTTTCGTATTTTTTAACTATTTCATCAATTAATTCGCTAATATTAAACTCTTCATCTTTTTCAAGGTATGACGAGCTAGTAAATTGCAAATATTCATTAAGCATTTTTTCCATTTCATTAATGTCTTCGGATAACTTTTTACTTAATTCTTTATCTTTTATAAATGCTATTTGTAATTTCATTCTTGTTAAAGGAGTTCTTAAGTCATGGCTGATGCCAGATAACATTTCTGATCTTTGATTAAGGTGTCTTAAAATTCTTTTTCTCATTCTGTCAAATTCATAACCAGCTTGCCTGATTTCTGCTGCACCAGAAGGTTTAAATTCATCGATTTCTTCTCCCCGACCAAATTTTTCAGCTGCTTTAGCAAGATTAGTTATTGGTCTCGTTTGATTTTTTAGAAAAATTAATGAAATCAAAATCATTATGATTGCAGGAACTGTTATCCAAAGTGCAAAGATACGAGCCGAAGAAGTCGTCACTCTATCTCTTGGAACTAAAAACTTAAAATACCCAGACTGATATTTTATTCTAATATCGATTAACTCTTTGTATGAGGTTGTATCAAACCAATAATTTTCATTCCCAAATTTTGACTTGAGTTCTCTTCTTAAAGTCCTATCTATCGGGCTAAACCATCTTTCATCAAAAATATAGGTAAAATCTTTGTTCTCTACAAAATCTATATTTAAGTCTTGGTAAACTGAAAAAACATTTTTTATTTCATCTTTTTTATAAATTTCATCAGAATAAACTTCAATGAAAGTATTAATTTCATTTACCAACGCTTTAGTCATACCCTTATTAGTTTTGATCCATAAGCTATCAAAAAAAACAATAGTAATTAACAATTGTAAAACTATTACTGGGACAGCAACAATTAATAAAGCTCTGTAAAATAATCTCTTTGGGAGTATATCTTTTAAAAATTTACTCAATCCATAGAACATATCCAGCTCCTCTTATTGTTTGTAAAAACTTTGGATTTTTCGGATCAATTTCAATTTTTTTTCTAAGTCTTGTGATTATAACATCTATTGATCTCTCTTTATCAAGCTTAGTTAGAATACCAATATCTTCACGTGAAAAAGTTTTACCAGGATTATTAATCATTTTTTCCAAAATTTTTTTCTCTGTGTTGTTAATTTTATATTCTGTATTTTTTTTGATTATTAGTTGTTTATTCAAATCAATTTTAATATTCTCAAATTGTATTACATGTTTTTGACCACTTTTTTTTGTTTTCCTAATTATATTTTGAATTCTCAATATCAACTCTTTAGGTTCGAAAGGTTTTGGAAGATAGTCATCAGCACCAACTTCTAATCCCTCAACTCTTTCATTTGCTTCAGCTTTTGCAGTTAATAAAATCACAGGTGTATCCAGTTTTTTGTGATTTTCTTTGATAAATTGTAAACCACTTTTTCCAGGCATCATAATATCTAGTATGATAAGATCAAATTTGATTATTTGTATTTTTTCAAAAGCATCTTCTGCACTATTTGCAGTTGTAACTAGGTAACCATTTTCATTTAAATATTTTTTAACTAGAGTTCTGATACCTTCATCATCATCGACAACTAAAATATGAGCTTTAAAATCATCCATGAATTATCTTTTTTAAAACGTTATCAAAGTTAATTACTTCTTCCGAACTTGAGTTGAGCAACGCACTGTGTATTCTTTTTTTTTGAATTTCAAAAATTTCATTGAATATTTTTTTTCCTTTGTCATTTAGAAACACGTGCTTTATTCTTGTATCCTGCTCATCTTTTTTGAAAATAATTATGTCTAGTTTAATAAGATCTTTTAAAACTCTATTAAGGCTTTGTTTAGTTACTTTAAGTCTTTTGAGTAATTCTGAAATAGTGATCCCTTCATACATCGACAATAGATGAATGACTTTTTGGTGCGCGAGGCCAATTTTATACTTATTTAATATTTTTTTTGGGTCTGAAAATGTTTCTCTGTAGCCTATAAAAAGCTTTTCGATCAAATCTTTTAATTGATCATCTTTTAGATATAAAAGTTGTTTCATTATTGGTAAGTTATATTGACATATTACAGATACAAAGATATTTTTTCAGTAAGAATTTTTTTTATTTCATAATGATACCCTACGATAAAAGATCAGGAAAAATATGGTACAATGGCGAATTAGTTGATTGGTCTGATGTTAAGGTTCATGTTCTGAGTCATGGATTGCATTATGCGAGCTGTGTTTTCGAGGGAGAACGTGTGTATGATGGTTCAATTTTTAAATTAGAGGAACATACATCAAGATTATTTTACTCTGCTAAGAGAATGGGAATTAAAATACCATACAGCGAAGATGAAATTAATAAAGCGAGTAATAAAATAATTTCTACTCAAAAAGTAGAGAATGGATATGTAAGACCGGTAGTTTGGAGAGGCAGTGAGATGATGGCTATTTCAGCTCAGCAAACTAAAATTCATGTAGCAATTGCTACTTGGGAGTGGGGTTCATATTTTGATCCTAAACTAAAGGTTGAAGGTATCAAATTAAATATTTCAAACTGGCGAAGACCAGCACCTAATACTATTCCTTGGGACACAAAAGCTTCTGGATTATATATGATTTGTACACTTTCAAAACACGAAGCTGAAAAACAGGGTTATACAGATTCACTTATGTTAGATCATGAGGATAATATTGCAGAAGCAACTGGAGCAAATATTTTTTTCAAAGACAAAAATGGTGACTTACATACTCCAATTCCAGACTCTTTTTTAGACGGAATTACTCGTAGAACTGTAATTCAAATTGCAAAGTCTAAAAATATTAAAATACATGAAAGAAAAATAAAACCAGAAGAATTAAAAGATTTTGTTGGATGTTTTTTAACAGGTACTGCAGCTGAGGTAACTCCTGTATCTACAATCGCAGAATATAAATTTAAAGTTTGCGACTTGATAATTGATTTAAATGATAGTTATTTAGCATTGGTTAAAAAGAAAAAAGCTGCCTAATCTTTATTGTCCTCGGATATAGCGTGGTCTATTCCTTTACGTATATACTCATATCCTGTGAACAGCGTCAGAGCTGCTGATAGCCATAATAAAATTATCCCAATTGTTTGAGCATTATAGTCCTGAAAATTGATAATTTTATTTCCTGTATCTCCAGAAAGTAAAAGACCAATAGAGACCATTTGTAAAACTGTTTTTAACTTTGCTAGATTAGAGACAGGTAGTTTAATCTTACCTTTTGCTAAAAATTCCCTAAGACCAGATATTAATATTTCTCTAGTTAAAATTATTATTGCAGCAATAACCTCATAATTTTTAATTGTACCATCCATAACTAATAAAATTAATGCTGCAGCAACAATAATTTTATCCGCTATTGGATCTAATAATTCTCCTAATTTAGATTCTTCTCCAAGTAATCTAGCCAACATTCCATCTAAAAAATCTGTAAACGATGCAATTATAAATAACACTAAAGCAGTTAGATCTCCATAAAATCCGGGTAAATAGAAAGCTAAAACAAAAAAAGGTACAATTAAAATTCTACCAACTGTTAGTATATTAGGTATTTTTCTAAGCATAATTTTTACTCGTGAAAGAAATTATATATTTTTTTTGCAACTTTTATTTCCACACCTTCAACCGATTTGATTTCATCGAGGCTAGCAGACTCCACAGCTTTTGCAGACCCAAAATGGTTCAATAACGCTCTTTTTCTGATTGCTCCTATTCCTTCAATTTGATCTAGCATAGATTTAGAAATACCCTTTTTTCTTTTTGCTCTATGCGCACTTATCGCGAATCTATGGGCCTCGTCACGTATTCTTTGTAAAAAAAATAGAGTGGGGTCATTTTTCATAAATTTATACTCTCTTCCATTATGAAAAAAAGTTTCATTACCACTATTTCTAAATTTACCCTTGGCAATAGCTACAACTGGAATTTCATTTAATCCTAGCTCATTAAGTGTTTCTCTAGCAGATGAGTATTGTCCTTTACCACCATCAATTAAGACAAGATCTGGAAAACTTAAATAATTACCTTTTTCTTGAATAGCTCTTTTAAATCGTCTTCCCAAAACCTCTCTAATCATACCATAATCATCTTGTTTAAAATTTTCATTTTTAATATTAAATTTTCTATATCTCTTTTTTACAAAACCTTCATCTCCATAAGTAATCAAAGCTCCAACACTATTTGTGCCTTGAATATGACTATTATCATAAACTTCGATGAGACTTATAGGATTTTCAATATTAAATTTTTTAGCAATCTCATCTAGTAATTCTCTATTATTTTGATTTTCGTAAAGATTTCTATTTAAGCTATTTTTGGCATTTTTAATCGCTAAGTTTATTACTTTTAATTTTGAACCTTTTTTTGCAATAGAAATATTTACTTGTTTATTCTCTTTTTTTGATAAGGTTTGTTCTATTAATTTTTTTTCTTTAATTTCTTCACTAAGTATAATTGATCTTGGCACTGCTTTATTCTCATAAAATTGAGATACAAATGAATTTAAAATATTATTCAATTTTTCATCAGGGTCATGTTTTGGAAAAAAAGCTTGATTTCCCCAATTTTGTTTAGATCTATAAAAAAATACTTGAATACAAGTTTTTCCAGACTCTTTGTAGCCAGCTATCACATCTGCTTCAGTTAAATTAATATCACTTATAGTTAAAGAAGATTGTATTATATTTAAAGATTTAATTTTATCCCTTACAATAGCTGCTTTTTCAAAATCTAATTCTTCACTTGCATTTTCCATTTGACTTGAGAGAGTTTGTTGAATTTTTCGTGACCTACCTTTGCTTAAAAATTCATCAGCTGCTTCCACAAGTTTTGCATAATCTTCTTTATTGATTTTACCCCCGCAAGGACCAGCACATCTTTTTAAAAAATAATTAAAACAAGTTTTATTACCTGCTTCAACTTGTTTATCAGTGCAAGATCTAAGTAAAAAGATTCTTTGAAGAGTTTTTATTGCACTATTTACCGCAAGAGAACTTGCAAAAGGTCCATAATATTTTCCAGGCTTATTCTTAGCCCCCCTGTGTCTTTCGATGCGTGGAAATTCATGTTTAGAGATAAAGATGTATGGAAAGGATTTATCATCTTTAAGTAGTATATTAAATTTGGGTTTATGTTTTTTGATTAGATTAGCTTCTAATAGTAACGCCTCGCTTTCATTTGTGGTTGTTGTAATTTCCAATCTAACTGTTTGAGAAAGCATTCTTTCAGTTCTAATAATGTGATTTTTTTCAGAAACATAATTTTTTAGTCTATTTGGAAGGTTTTTGGCTTTTCCAACATATAAAATTTCATCTTTCGAATTTAACATTCTATAAACACCGGGTAGTTTAGGTATTAAAGGTAATTCTTTTTTAATTACTTCTTTTCCAATTTCAGGACTTAGCATGGCTTCTTATTTTAGAAATTTGTATACCAACAGATGAGCAATCTTTTAAAATCTCTAATTTTTCAATTTTAAGCAAAATTTTTGCAATTCTTTTATCTTTAAATAATTCATCAAAAACTGCTTCTGCTAAAGTTTCTAAAAAATTATAATGCCTCTTTTTAACAAGTTTCTTAATTAATTTTACGATAGTTCCATAATTCACAATTGATTTTAAATCTTTGTCATTTGAGGGCTTTTTGTCTTGATAATCTATTTCTAAACTAAATTTTACTTTTTGAGATTTTTCTTTCTCAAAATCATAATACCCAAGCTTTAAATTTAAAATTAATTCATTAATAAGAATTTTTTTTTCATAATTAAACAAGGTTTTAGATTTATCTATTTTAATAATTTTAAAATTATTTTTTTTCATTCTTTCCCCAAAACATCTTGTGTTTTCCAGTTTAAGCTTTGACCGCTATCAATAGCTAAAACTTGACCGGTAATAGAACCATTTTTTATGAAGAAGTCAACAGCATTACATACTTCAATAACATTGACTTGCCTCTGGAGGGGGGTAGCTAAAAATTGCTTTTTAAAATGTTTATCTGATTGTCTTTTATTCTTAATTGTCGGTCCAGGAGCTATTCCATTTACTCTAATTTTTGGTGCAAGACTCATTGCACTAGTTTTAGTCAATGTGTATAAGCCTGTCTTACTAATGGTATAAGAAAAGAAATAAGGAGTTAATTTGAATACTCTCTGATCTAATATATTAATTATATTGTTTTTCTTCCCTTTAATACATTTCGAAAATTCTTTAGATAAAAGAGCTGGAGCCCTAAGATTTGTTGAAAGGTGTTTCTCCCAACTTTTTGAATTAAAATTCTCCAACTTATCATTTTCGAATAATGAAGCATTATTTATTAAACAATCAAAAAATTTCATTTTTGATTTTGAAAATTTGATAATTTTAAAAATATCTTTTTCTTTACTTAAATCACCCTTTACCAAATAAACTTTTGTCCCAAAATTCTGTAATTTTTTTTTTAGAGCCTCAGCTTTAGATTTCGATTTATTGAAATGAATAGTCATCTCAATATTTTTACCAGAAAGCTTCTCAGCTATTGCTGCACCAATTCTAGTTGCACCCCCAGTAATTATTATCTTCCGTGCTTCCATCTTTTATCTCTTTTTTTTGTTACTCTAGTACCAGGCATGCCTAAAGTAGATCTGCCTTTTGGGTATATTTTATTTTTAACATCATATTGTCTAATCTTAGGGTTTAAAGTTATTTCAAGTTCAGTGCTTTGTAATTTTCTTATTTCATCTCTTATTTTGGCAGCCTCTTCAAATTCTAGGTTAGATGCAGATTCTTTCATTTTTTTATCTAGTGCTTTAAGATGTTTTTTTAAATTCCCACCA
This sequence comes from uncultured Pelagibacteraceae bacterium, assembly GCA_902632665.1. Classification (GTDB taxonomy): domain Bacteria; phylum Pseudomonadota; class Alphaproteobacteria; order Pelagibacterales; family Pelagibacteraceae; genus Pelagibacter. The sequence goes on from CACPDT010000001.1 coordinate 68,369, forward strand.
ACATTAGACCCCTCACTAATCTTTACATAATCTTTTTCATAAACACTTTCTAAGATATCACTAATTTCTTTTTTAACAGTCTTAGCATCAATCTTATGTTTTTTATTATAGGAAAGCTGGATAGATCTTCTTCTATCGGTTTCTTGCATAGCTTTTTTAATGCTTTTAGTTTCTTTATCAGCATATAAAATCACTTTACCATCAACATTTCTAGCAGCTCTACCTATAGTTTGAATTAATGAAGTTTCGGATCTTAGAAAACCTTCTTTGTCTGCATCTAAAATACCAACTAAAGCACACTCGGGTATATCTAGACCTTCTCTTAATAAATTAATTCCAACAAGAACATCGAAAACTCCCATTCTTAAGTCTCTCATTATTTCTATTCTCTCGAGTGTATCAATGTCAGAATGTAAATATCTGACCTTTACACCATTCTCATGAAGATATTCTGTTAAATCCTCTGCCATTTTTTTTGTAAGGGTTGTCACCAAAACTCTATGATTTTTTTCAACAACTTTTTTGCATTCGTGCATTAAATCATCAACTTGATTTTTAGCTGGCCTAACCTCCACAGGGGGATCAATTAATCCCGTAGGTCTTATTACCTGATCAATATATTTCCCTTTTGTCTGATTTAATTCCCAAGGACCTGGAGTCGCTGAAACAAATATTGTTTGTGTTCTCATTAAATCCCATTCTTCAAATTTTAATGGCCTGTTATCCATACAAGACGGAAGTCTAAATCCATATTCCGCAAGTGTACTTTTTCTTGATCGATCTCCTTTATACATCCCATTAAGTTGAGGAACAGTAACATGACACTCATCAACAAAAATCAAAGTATTATCTGGAAAATATTCAAATAATGTTGGGGGTGGTTCTCCAGGCTTTCTACCAGATAAGAATCTAGAATAGTTTTCAATTCCTGCGCAAGATCCTGTTGCCTCTATCATCTCTAGATCAAATTTTGTTCTTTCCTCTAATCGTTGTGCTTCTAATAATTTATTTTCGGCTTTGTGTTTTTTTAGAGTTATTTCCAATTCCTTTTTTATATTGATTATTGCTTGTTCTATTGTTGGCTTTGGAGTGATATAATGACTATTTGCATAAACTTTTACCAAACTTAGATCTCTGACTTTATCTCCAGTTAAAGGATCAAATTCTTCAATTTGTTCAAGCTTATCTCCAAATAAGCTTAATCTCCATGCTCGGTCCTCTAGATGGGATGGAAAGATTTCCAAATACTCACCTCGAGCTCTAAAGGTACCTCTATAAAAATTTTGATCATTTCTTTTATATTGTAATGCAACTAAAGACTTAATAATTTGTTCTCTGTTGTAATCATAATTTTTTTGAAGTGTTAAAGTCATCTTACTATAAGCTTCGACGGAACCTAACCCATAAATACATGATACACTGGCTACAATTAGAACATCATCTCTTTCCAAAAGAGATCTTGTTGCGGAATGTCTCATCCTGTCTATTTGCTCATTTATTGATGCTTCTTTTTCAATGTATGTATCTGATCTAGGAACGTAAGCTTCTGGGGTGTAGTAATCGTAATAAGATACAAAATATTCTACAGCATTATCAGGAAAAAAAGTTTTCATTTCACCATATAGCTGTGCAGCAAGTGTTTTATTAGGAGCTAAAATTAATGCTGGTCTGTTAGTGGCCTCAATTACTTTGGCCATTGTAAAAGTTTTACCCGAACCGGTAACCCCGAGTAATACTTGATTAAATTCCTCTCTATTCGCACCATTTACTAATTTTTTAATTGCATCGGGTTGATCACCTGCAGGTTTAAAATCAGATTTAATTTTAAATTTTTTACCACCTTCAAGTTTTCCACTGATTTTCGGGTTTTTACTCTGAATATCCGTAATTAAATCTTGATATGTATTTTCCATATATTAAAGAACGTAGTAGAATTAATTTTTATTTCAATGAGCATAATATCAGATAGTCTAAAAAGAATTAAGCCATCCCCAACAATTGCCGTTACTCAGAAAGCAAGAGAATTAAGAGCAGCCGGAAAAGATGTAATTGGTCTTGGTGCTGGGGAGCCAGATTTTGATACTCCGGTAAATATAAAAAATGCAGCGATCAAAGCTATCAAAAGGGGAGACACGAAGTACACTGCTGTTGATGGCACGCCTGAACTTAAAAAGGCTATCATCAAAAAATTCAAAAGAGAAAATAAACTGAACTACTCTTTAGATCAAATAACTGTTGGCACAGGTGGTAAACAAGTTCTTTATAATGCTTTTATGGCAACTCTAAATAAAGGTGACGAAGTAATTATACCAGCACCTTTTTGGGTATCATACCCTGATATGGTTTTATTAGCTGGCGGAAAACCAAAAATAGTAAAATGTACAGCAGCAGAGGGCTTTAAATTAACTCCAAAAAAATTAAAAAAAGCAATATCTAAAAAAACTAAATGGATAATTCTTAATTCTCCATCTAATCCAACAGGAGCAGGGTATTCAAAAAAAGAAATTTATGATTTAGCTAAGATTTTAATTCGAAATAAGAAAATTTTTATTTTAAGTGACGATATTTATGAGCATGTTAGATATGATAACTTTAATTTTTTCACGATAGCTCAAGTTTCAAAATTGAAAGATAGGACACTTACCATGAATGGAGTAAGTAAATCATACGCAATGACGGGATGGAGAATAGGTTATGCTGCTGGTCCTAAAGAAATAATTAAAGCGATTGGAAAAATTCAATCCCAATCTACTTCAAATCCATCATCAATAAGTCAGGCAGCAGCAGTTGAGGCATTAAATGGAAAGCAGGGTTTTATAAAAACTAGAGCAAAAGCATTCAAAGAGAGAAGAAATTTTGTTGTGAAAAGTCTCAATAATATAAAAGGAATTAATTGTTTGACCCCTAATGGTGCATTTTACGTGTTCCCAAGTTGTAAAGGATTATTAAATAAAAAAACAAAACTAAAAACAGACTCTCATTTTGTTAAAAAATTACTTGAAAAAGAAAATGTAGCTGTCGTTCAAGGATCAGCTTTTGGCTTAGATGGTTATTTTAGAATTTCATATGCTACGTCAATGAATAATTTAAAAAAGGCTATGTTGAGAATTAAATCTTTCTGTGAAGGATTGAATAAATAATTATTTTTGACTTAAAATCTTTTTTGCTGGAATTGTTTTTTTTATCCAAGAATTTGGAATTGAATTTAATCCTTTTAATGCAGCAAAGTATGCTCCAGTGAAATTTGCTCTAGAGCAATTGCAACCACCTGCCTTTATTGTTTTTAATATAGCTTCTTTATAATTTCTTGAATTAATTATTGTATATATTGAGCTATTAAATGTTCCTGGATAACTACATGCCATACCAAGCTTTTTAATAGTGATAGGATGAAATTTTGAATTTAATCTTCTTATTTTTTTAATATCATTAACAATAACTTTAAATGATGTGTTTTTTTTAAATCTTTTAATAAATTCATGAACTGGATCTTTGGCTCCTTTAAGAGCAAAATCAATTATATAAAATTTAGCTAATGCATATTTTAAACTAATTTTTGAAGCAGTCACAATTCTTATGATTTTTTCTAGACTTTTGAAATCATAACCATAAAGAAAGTATGGAAGTGCAGCACAAAACCCATCAGATTCATTAACTTTTACACCGCCCGAAATTTTCTTATTTGATTTAATATTGTTTACAGTTTCTATAATATTTTGGTGTATCCATGGTCCTTTGATCATACCACGCCAATCTTTTACTTTTTTATATTTTGATCTGAGATTTAAATTTTTCCAATATTTGCTTCCAGGACCAAAATTCTTCAGAATATTTTTTTTAAATTCTTTCTCTATATCTTCATAATTTTCTAGAAGTGTTTGAAACATAACTTGTCCGATTTCATTATAACCTGATACTTTCCCAGTTTTTATATTGTAGAAAGGACTTTTATTTTTTTTTAAAAAAGTAAAATCTTTTTTACCTTTAATATAAGAATTAAGTTTTTTTTGATTGTATACCCAATGTAATGGTCTTGCAGCTGCATCAGCAACTGTTGCTCCCAAAAATACATGAAGGTTATTTTTCACTTTAATGTGATAAAAACTTTTCAGCCTCTAGTGCTGCCATACAACCCATACCAGCAGCAGTCACTGCCTGTCTGAATGTTTTATCTTTTACATCTCCAGCCGCATAAACGCCCGGTACATTAGTCTCCGTTGAATCTGGTTTAGTTATTAAATACCCCTCTTTATCCATACTTAGCTGATTTTTAAATAATTGTGTAGCTGGATCATGCCCAATTGCAATGAAAACACCGTCTAATTTAATTTCATCAATTTTATTCGTTTTCACATTTTTGACCAGTGTCACCTAAAGCCTCAAAGGGTGATGTTTTTAAATTTACTGAACTTATATGATCTTCAATCATTTCTGTTCCAACTGCTTTTGCTTGTTCTTTCATTTGATCCATAAGCCAGGGACCTTGAATAACATCCGCAAAACCAGGAAAATTTTCAACATCTGTCGTTGTAGTTAGTTGTCCTCCTGGCTCTGATCCATAAACTAAAATTGGATTTAACATTGCTCTTGCTGCATAAACAGCCGCTGTATATCCAGCTGGACCAGACCCAATTATTAACACTTTTGTGTGTTTAGTTGGATTTTGACTCATATGAAAGCTATATAGTGATTAATGACTAAATTGAAAGGTTTATTATTGACCGAGGGTATGCACGGCATGATTAGCCAAGTTGAGGGACTTGCCAAAGCTTTAGGTTTAGATTTTATACACGAGAGAATTGAACTGAATAATTTTTGGAAAATGATTCCCCCAAAATTCACGCCAATTAAAAGGTTTGTTTTTAAAAATGATATTTTAGAAAAATTTAATGTTGTAATCTCTTGTGGTAGAAAAAGTGTAATTCCCTCAATTTTCTTAAAAAAAAAATTTGGAAATAAAATCATGAATATTCACATCCAAGATCCAAAGGTATCTCTAAATAATTTCGATTTTGTTATTGCTCCAGAACATGATGATCTAAAAGGTGAAAATGTATTGTCAACCAAAGGTGCCATCCATTATCTTAGAGAAAGTGAATTAAATGAAAATTTGAATTATTTAAAACCAAAAGTTAAAAAAGAAAAAGTGGTCGTGCTTGTTGTGGGAGGTCCAAATAAATATTATAATTTTAGTGATAATTTAATTGAAGAAATTTTCTATAAAATTAAAAAAAATTTTCTTGATAATGGCTACCAATTAATTTTTATTCCCTCAATGAGAACCCCTAAAAGAATTATTGATAAAGCACGAGATTTTTATAATGGGGATCAAATCATTATTTCAGATGTTGATAAAAGAGCTTATTTATCATCACTTAAGTTAGCAGACCATATTGTAGTAACTTGCGACTCAACGTCCATGATATCTGAGGCTGCAATTACAGGTAAACCTATTTATGTAGCTGATATGCCAGCAATTAAGAACAATTATCGCTTCAAAAAATTTTTTGAGTTGTTCAAATCTTTGTATATTATCAGAAATTTAGAGTCTTCTGTTGAGAGTTGGAATTATGAAAAACTTAATGAAACTGATAGAGTAGCAGGTTATATAGAAAAAAAATTTAAAGATTATGACTTTTCTTAATTCAATTTTAAACAACTCAAAAAAATATGAATCTCCTTTTAATCATTGGGAATACAATAATGCCCTAAGTAAAGAAGCGATTAAAGAAATTGAAAATGCAGACATCCCTGACATCAGCCAACATAATCTTAATTATGATGGAACAAGAGCTATTGATGGTGGTGCGGCAGAATTTAGAAAAGGAATAGCATCTGGGGGAAAGGCAATCAAATTTAGATGTTTTGTCACAAAAGAAAATGCTTCACAATTTCCAAATCTGGTAAAATTTATTAGCGAACTTCAATCAAAGGAAACTTGTAACGCTATTTCAAAAATGATTGATAAAGATTTATCAAATTCATATGTTAGAGTTGAAATTATATGTGATCGTGAAGGTTTTTGGCTTAAACCACATTGTGATATAAAAGAAAAATTAATGTCCGGTTTGATTTTTGTAAATAATGCAAAAGAGTCAGAGGACCTAGGCACTGATTTTTATAATGAAAAATTGGAAAAAGTTAAAACAGTTCCTTATAAACATAATTATGGTTATTTATTCACTAGTGGACCTAATACCTGGCATGGTATGGAAAAAAAGAAGATTATCAAGGAAAGAAGATGCATTCAGGTAAATTATGTCACTTTTAACACTGATTGGAAAGTTGAGTGATTAACTTAGTAAACTCGAATATAGACCGATAAAACTAAATACACCTAACACTAAACAGATCCCAGTTACAGCTTTTAACTGGTCACCATCTTCATGAGCATTAGTTTTGTCATAAAGTTTCCAGAATTCGCACTCATTATGATGTGAAGCTTTTTGTCTAAATAGTTTTTTCTTTATAGGAAGTTTTAGTAATTGAGCACTAAAAATTTCACTATTTTTAGATTCATCATTGATAATATATTGTCGAACTTCTGAACTCATATAATTAAATTTTAAAAAATTAATTTAATTAATACAACCAAGCGATTATTCATTTTGGGCTTTTAAAATTAAGAAAAAAAAATTATACAACTTTCAATTGTAATGTTATTTAAGGTCCTGTAATGAAATGACTTCAAGCTTTTTGGTTTTAAGAGATTTTATTGCTTCCAGACACGCTTGAGCGGTTGACATATTTGTACAATATGGAACTTTATTTTTTAAAGTTGCTCTTCTAAGTGCAATTGCATCATTAATTCGATGTTCACTATTTCCTCCACCAGTATTAATCACAAGTGCTATTTTTTTTGAATCTAAAATATCTACTATGTGGGGCGTTCCACTGCTAACTTTATTTATTATTTTGCATTTCATTCCATGTTTTCGAATATATTCCGCTGTTCCTTTTGTTGCACTTAATTTAAAATTTAACTTAATTAAATCTTTTGCTAGACCTATCCCTTCGTCCTTGTGGGAGTTTTTCAAAGATATAAATGCAAGACCGTTTTTTGGAAGTGAATTTGCTGCAGCAATTTGACTTTTTGCAAATGCCATACCAAAATTTTTATCAAATCCCATTACTTCACCCGTTGATTTCATTTCAGGACCAAGAAGTAAGTCGCTATTCGGAAATTTGTTAAAAGGAAATACTGCTTCTTTAACTGCATACATTCCTTTTGATTTTTCTTTTAAATTAAATTTCAATAATTTCTCTCCAGCCATTACTCTCGATGCAATTTTCGCTAATGGTAAACCTTTTGCTTTTGATACAAAAGGTACAGTTCTACTAGCTCTAGGATTTACCTCGATTACATAAATATCATCTTTCTTTATTGCAAATTGGATATTCATGAAACCTTTGACCTCTAAAGCTAATGCTAGTTTTTTAGTTTGATTTTCTATTTCCTTAACTAAAAATGGCTTGATTGATATTGGAGGCAAACTACAAGCAGAGTCCCCAGAATGAATACCGGCTTCCTCAATGTGTTGCATAATACCAGCCACATATACCTCTTTACCATCAGATATTGCATCAACATCCACTTCCATTGCATGATCAATAAATTTGTCAATTAAAATTGGATTTTTTTCTGCAGCTTTAAAGGCTTCTTCGATAAAATTTCTTAATTGACCTTTTTCATAAACTATTTCCATTGCTCTTCCACCCAAAACATATGAAGGTCTTACCATTAAAGGTAATCCAATTTTATCAGCAATTTTGATCGCTTCTTTATAAGTTTTAGCAATTCCACTTTCTGCTTGTTTTAATTTTAATTTATTCAATAAATTTCTAAATCTATCTCTATCCTCTGCTAAATCTATAGAGCTGTATTGAGTTCCTAAAATAGGTAATTTGTTTTGATGTAAAAACTTAGCAAGTTTAATTGGAGTTTGTCCTCCAAACTGGGCAATTATACCAATCAAGTTTCCATTCATTTGCTCTTTTTTGATGATATTAAAAACGAATTCTTCTTTTAAAGGTTCAAAATAAAGTCGATCACTAGTATCGTAATCAGTAGAGACTGTCTCAGGATTACAATTTACCATGATTGTTTCAAAACCAGCGTCTTTTAAAGAAAAGCTTGCTTGACAACAACAATAATCAAATTCTATTCCTTGACCAATTCTATTCGGTCCTCCTCCTAGAATAATTATCTTTTTTTTACTAGTCGGCTCTGCTTCACACTCTGAAACTATTGAAAAGTTTCTCTGATAAGTTGAATACATGTATGGAGTGAAAGATTTAAATTCAGCAGCACAAGTATCAACTTTTTTATAAACAGGTAATATTTTTAGTGCTATCCTCTTTTTTCTTACAACATCCTCAGAAAGATTTGTTAATTCTGATAATTTTTTGTCTGAGAAACCTATAGATTTAATTCTATTAAATTCTGCAAAATTTCTTGGTAATCCTATTTTTTTTAAATTTATTTCACAATCAACAATTTCTTTAATTTGACCTAGAAACCACGGGTCAATTTTAGATAATTTAAAAATCCTATCTAAACTAATTTTTTTTCTAACTCCTTCAGCAACCAGTAAAATTTTGTTCGGAATATTTTCTTTTAGTTTTTTTTCAATTTGTCGTTTTGATAAATTAAATATTCTATCAAGGCCCGAGAAACCAGTTTCTAATGATATCAAAGCTTTTTGAAGAGACTCTTTAAAATTTCTCCCTATTGCCATAGCTTCACCAACAGATTTCATTGAAGTGCCAAGAGTGGCTGGAGAGGATGAAAATTTTTCAAAAGTAAATCTTGGTATCTTGGTAACTACATAATCTATACTTGGTTCAAAAGATGCAGGGGTAATTTTAGTAATTTCATTTTTAAGTTCATCCAACGTATATCCTACAGCTAATTTTGCTGCTACTTTTGCAATTGGAAATCCAGTTGCTTTAGATGCCAAAGCTGATGATCTTGATACTCGTGGGTTCATCTCAATTATAACCATTCGACCATTTTTAGGATTAATTGCGAATTGAACATTGGATCCACCTGTCTCAACCCCAATCTTTCTTAAACATGCAATAGATGCATTTCTCATGACCTGATATTCTTTATCAGTGAGAGTTAGTGCTGGTGCAACTGTTACCGAGTCACCCGTATGTATCCCCATTGGATCAATATTCTCAATGGAACAAATAATGATACAGTTATCTTTCCTATCTCTAACGACTTCCATCTCAAATTCTTTCCAACCCTCCAAGCATTCTTCAACCAAAACCTGGCTAACAGGAGACTCATGTAATCCATTTTTTACAATTTTAAGATAGTCCTTCTTTGTTTTTGCTATTCCTCCACCAAGCCCACCAAGTGTAAAAGCAGGTCTTATGATTGCAGGCAAACCAATTTTTTTTAGAACTCTTGTAGCTTGATTATTGTTGTTTACGATTTCAGATTTAGGTAAATCTAAACCAATTTCTATCATATTTCTTCTAAACTTTTTTCTATCTTCAGCATTTGAGATTGCCTTTGAATTAGCCCCAATAAGTTCAATTTTATATTTTTTTAAAATCCCTTTTTTTTCGGCCTCCATAGCAAGATTAAGAGCAGTTTGACCTCCCATTGTAGGAAGAATTGCATCAGGTCTTTCTTTTTTAAGAATTTTTTCTAAAACATCTAAAGTTATTGGTTCAACATATGTTTTGTCCGCAATATCTGGATCTGTCATAATGGTTGCAGGATTAGAATTTATCAAAATTACCTTATAGCCCTCATCTTTAAGAGCTTTGCAAGCTTGTGTTCCTGAATAATCAAATTCACATGCTTGGCCAATGATGATCGGGCCAGCTCCTACAACTAATATTTTTTTAATGTCTTTTCTTTTTGGCATTTACTTTTATGTTATGAATAAATTCTTGAAATAAATAAACACTATCTTGTGGTCCTGGATTTGACTCCGGATGATACTGAACAGAAAATACTGGTTTATTTTTTAATCTTATACCTTCGATACTACCATCGAATAAAGACTTATGAGTAATCTCAATATTTTTTGGTAATGTTTCTTTTACCACTTCAAAACCATGATTTTGACTTGTAATTTCAACATTATCATGAATTAAATTTTTTACCGGATGGTTTGCTCCTCTATGACCTAATTTCATTTTTTTGGTTTTACCCCCAAGAGCAAGTGCAAGAATTTGATGACCTAAACAAATACCAAATATTGGTAAATTTTTTTTAATAAGGTCTTTGATAATGTTGATCGCGTATTTGCCAGTTGCTGCTGGATCTCCAGGCCCATTAGATAAAAAAATTCCATCAGGCTTAAGGTCCAATATTTTTTCTGCTGAGGTTTGACATGGAACAACAGTAACTTTACAATTAAAATTTGAAAAATATCTTAAAATATTTTTTTTTATCCCATAGTCAATGGCAACCACATGCAAAGATTTCTTTTTATTTTTTTCAAATCCAAATTCTTTATTCCAGGTCTTAAGTCCTTTCCAAATATAATTTTTTCTGGTGGATACGACCTCGGCAAGATCTAAATTTTTTAAACCACTCCATTTTATTGTTGCATTTGTGAGTTTGTTAATACTGAATTTTCCATTATTTGAATAACAAATGGTACCTTTAGGGGCCCCTTTATCTCTAATGAAATTTGTAAGGTTTCTAGTATCTAATCCAGTGATACCAATAATTTTGTTTTTTTTAAGCCAATAATCTAAATGTAAAAATGATCTGTAATTTGATGGATTAGTTATTTCAGAATTAAAAATTACTCCTCTAGTCCAGATTTTATCAGACTCATGATCCTCATGGTTCGTTCCAACATTTCCTATGTGGGGAAAAGTAAAATTGATGATTTGACCTGCGTAAGAAGGGTCAGATATAATTTCTTGATAGCCAGTTAATGAGGTATTAAAACAGACCTCTCCTGTTGCAAAGCCTTCGTAACCTATTCCTATACCTTTTAAAACTTTCTTGTTTTCAAGAACTAAAATACCTGTATGTGTTTGAGAAATTTTTGAGCTAATTTTTTTTGCTTTTTTGATCAATTACAACTCATGAGTTAAAGGTTAATACAATAAAAGGTTTATTATCGCAACAGAGATGTATTATAAAATTGTAAAAAAACAATTTTTCTTTTGAAGAATTTTTTCTTTAAAGTAGATTAAAATTATGTCGTTAAAAGAGACCATAGAAACTGAATATAAAAAGTCGCTTAAATCAAAAGATAAAACTAAAATCTCAACTTACAGGTTAATTCTGTCCTCCATTAAGGATTTGGATATTTTAAATAGATCTGGTCCAAATAAAAAAGAGACTGATGATGACGATATTAAAAAATTATTTAAGAAGATGATGAAACAAAGAGCCGAATCAATTGAAATTTATAAAAAAAATAATCGGTCTGATCTTTTGGAAGTTGAGCAAAATGAATATGATATTTTATCAAGTTTTTTACCAAAACAATTAAATGAGGAAGATACAAAAAAAATATGTGAGGAGATAATATCTAAATTAGGTGCCAATTCAATAAAAGATATGGGTAAAGTTATGGGAGAATTAAAAAAGCAACATGCCGATGAGATTGATTTCTCCAAAGCAGGAGCGCTAATTAAACAATTACTTAATAAGTAGTCATGAAATATCCAAAAGAATATTTAGAGGAAATTAAAACAAGATTAAAAGTGTCAACAGTAGTTTCGAAATACGTCAGTTTAAAAAAAAGAGGTAAAGAATATGTTGGACTTTCACCATTTAAAAATGAGAAAACTCCATCCTTTACTGTAAATGATGAAAAAGAATTTTATCATTGTTTTGCGACATCAGAACATGGAAATATTTTTGACTTTGTAATGAAAACTCAAAATTTTAAATTTGGTGAGGCTGTAAAGCACTTGGCAAATTTAGCTGGTATGCAACCCTATATTTTTTCAAAACAAGATGAAGAAAGAGAAAAAAAGTGGAAAATATACTCATCTATTTTCTTGGAATATGTAGACTTTTATCATAATCAACTTTTGAAAAATGAAAAATATTCTAAAGCAAGAGATTATCTGAAAAACAGATCACTTGATAAAGATCAAGTTAAAAAATTTAAAATTGGTTTTGTGGAAAAGAATCCAAATTTATTTGAAGAATTAAAAAAAAATTATCAAATTGATGATTTGCTAGAAACAGGATTATTTTATTTAGATGAAAAAAAAAATATTTATGTTGAAAGATTTAGAGGAAGATTAATTTTTCCAATCAATAATATTTCAGGACAACCAATTGCTTTAGGTGGAAGAATAATCGAAAAAAGTGATTTTCTTGCTAAGTACATTAATTCTCCAGAAACATTATTCTTCAAAAAAGGATCCAACTTATACAATTTAGATTCAGCAAGAAAATTGTCTAATAAGTTTGACAATATTTTTTTAGTAGAGGGCTATATGGATGTCGTTGGTTTAAGTAAAAATGGAATAGAAAATGTTGTTGCTAATTTAGGTACTTCTTTAACAGATAGACAAATATTTACTCTTAATCAGTTTTTTAATGATATCATTATTTGTTTTGATGGTGATGAGAGCGGTTACAAGGCAGCCTTAAGAGCCGCAGAAAATTCTATAAGAGAAATGAAACCTGAAAAACAAATATCATTTTTATTTTTACCAGATCAAGAAGATCCAGACAGTTTTGTTAACAAAAGTGGTAAAGAATATTTTTTTGATTATTCAAAACAAAATAAAATATCAATACATCAATTTATATTTAATCATTATAAAAAAAATACTCAAAATAATCCATCTTCTATGGCAATTTTTGAAAAAAAATTAAGATCCATAGCTAACACAATAAAAGATAATTATATTAAAAAATACGTCTTAGAATATTTCATAGAAAAAATTTCTGGATTAACCCCATATACAAGTAAAAATCAAAAAAAATTTTATGCGAAAAAAACTAGATCTTTAGAGAAGACCCAAAAGCACTTTAACGAAAGTCAATCATTGTCTGGTGTAGAATTGAAAGAATTTTCATTAATTTATCTTATTGTTAATAATTTGAATTTAATGCAGGATCATATTCATTTGCTCAAAGATATAAAATTATTTTCTGAGGTTAATAAACAAATTTTTGAAAAAATTGTATTTAAACTAAACTTGGAAAATGATTTATCTATTGATCAGCTAGATATTGATTCTCAATTAATTGATAAAATTACAAAGTTTGCTCCAATTAAACACATTTTACAAAAAAAAATTAATAAAGATCATGAAATCCTTGAATTGTTTGAAGATATAGTTCGCGACCTTAATAATTATGATCTAGAATTTAGAATACAAGAATTAGAATCGCAGTTTTCAAAAGATTTAAGTGAGATAACATTTAACGAGCTAAAAGAGCTAAAAAAAAAGCAAAATATCAATTAATATTCTAAAATTAATAATGGATTTTCTTAAATTTGCCATTATATACATCTTTTCAAATATATTAGTGTGGAAAGAATAATAACAAAATCATTTGCTCGTTTAATGGGGCGTGGAACCCATAGAGGTTTTATTACCCATGAAGAACTAAGTAAATCTCTTGGTAAGAGAAATCTTTCAGATCAAAATTTAGCTCAGGCTTTTATTCATATTTTGGATGAAAAGATAACCTTAGTTGAAAAAAAATCAGATTTTAAAGTTTTAAGAAAAAAAGAGGGTACATCAAAAGATGAAGGTAAAACTATCGAGAAAAGTGACGATCCAATTCGAATGTATCTCAGAGAAATGGGAGGAGTTGAACTTTTATCAAGAGAAGGCGAAATTGCTATTGCAAAAAGGATAGAGGCTGGAAAGGATGTAATGTTAATTGCTTTATCACAAAGCCCGATAACTGCTCAACAATTTTTTGAGTGGAATGAAAAACTTCAAAAAGACGAAATTTTAGTTAGAGAAATTATTGATATTGATACAAATTATATGGAGGACGAGTCTACTGGTCCAAGCGCAAAACAAAAAAATTCTGGCGAAGTTGAAAGTGATGAAAATTCTAGTGATGAAGGTGATGAAGATTTTAATCCAACATTGGCAGCGATGGAGACAGAGATAAAACCTAAAGTTCTTAAAACTGTGAATAATTTAACCAAAGATTATAACAAGCTCATCAAATATCAAAAAGAAAAATTAGATTGTATTCTAAATTCTAAACTTTTTTCTCCTGCAAAAGAAAAAAGCTATGAAAAAATTGTTAAAGAAATTTTAGAAAATATAAAGTCGCTCCAGTTATCCCCATCTGTTTTGGAGGGGCTAGTACAAAAGCATTATTTAGAAAATAAAAAAATCGTTTCTTTAGAGGGAAATCTTTTGAGACTAGCAATGGATAACAAAATTCCAAGAAATGAATTTTTAAAATTTTACGTGGGAAATGAAATTAATCCAAATCTTAAAAAATTTTTAGATACAAATTCAACCTGGAAACAATTTTTTTCTAAAAATAAAGATAAATTTAAAGATATTCGTGAAAGATTAATAGAATTTAGCCACAAAATTGGAATGTCTGTAACAGATTTCAAAAAACTTGTAAGTAGAGTTCAAAAGGGTGAAAAAGAGTCAAGAATTGCAAAAAAAGAGATGGTCGAAGCAAACTTAAGATTAGTTATCTCAATTGCGAAAAAATATACCAATAGGGGATTACAATTTTTGGATTTAATTCAAGAAGGAAATATAGGATTAATGAAAGCAGTTGATAAGTTTGAGTACAGGAGGGGTTATAAGTTTTCTACTTATGCAACATGGTGGATCAGACAAGCAATAACAAGATCAATAGCTGATCAAGCAAGAACAATTAGAATTCCAGTCCATATGATTGAAACAATTAACAAAATTGTAAGAACACAAAGATTAATTTTAAGTGAGTTTGGTAGAGAGGCAACACCAGAAGAGCTAGCAAAAAAACTTAGAATGCCATTAGATAAAGTTAGAAAAGTTTTAAAAATTTCAAAAGAACCAGTATCACTTGAAAAACCTGTAGGGGACGAAGAGGATAGCAGCTTAGGAGATTTTATAGAAGATACAAAAGCCCTAGCCCCACTTGAACAAGCTATCAAATCAAATTTAGGAGAAGCAACGACTAAGATATTATCGACTTTGACACCTAGAGAGGAAAGAGTTTTAAGAATGAGATTTGGTGTAGGTATGAACACCGATCATACTTTAGAAGAAGTTGGTTTACAATTTTCAGTTACCAGAGAAAGAATACGTCAAATTGAGGCGAAAGCTCTTAGAAAACTTAAACATCCAAGTAGATCAAAACAATTAAAAAGTTTCTTAGAAAGTTAAAATTTATTTTGGGCCGTTAGCTCAATAGTAGAGTACTGCATTGACATTGCAGGGGTAGTTGGAGCGTAACCAACACGGCCCACCATTATAAGATTTGTTGATTGATTAAAGTTAATATTGTTGTAAAACCTAGATTATTAATAGGGCCTGTAGCTCAGTTGGTTAGAGCAGTATACTCATAATTTACGACTCAAAAAAATAACTTAAACTAGTATTGAAAATCAACCTCCATTAGAGAAGTTTTTTTTCAAATAATATTTACCAACTATTTACCAACGAATCCAATTATCCACACAATTTAACGGCTTTATATTTTGGATTTTTTTTAGTGAGATGTATAAGAACTTATGCTCTCAGTTAATGATTTTTTTTCAGGTTGTGGTGGTCTTTCACAGGGCTTTAAAGAAGCAGGATTTAAAATTCAAGTTGCTGTAGACAAAGAGGAAGCATTTTTAAAAACTTTTTCTCATAACTTTAAAGATTCTCAAACAAGAAATTTAGATTTAGGTGATAATAATATTCTTAAAGAAATTCCTGAGTCAGATATAATTATTGCCGGTCCTCCTTGCCAAGGATTTTCTCTTACTGGACCAAGAAATATTGATGATCCGAGAAATAAATTATATTTATCTGTTTTCAAGACTTTGAAATTAACAAATCCAAAAGCTTTTGTAGTTGAGAATGTAAGAGGCTTAAAAACTATGTGGGATGGAAATGTTTTTAAGGAAATAATTAAAAAATTTGAAAGTGCAGGATATATAGTTACTGAAAGTTTATTGAATTCAGCTGATTATGGAGTTCCGCAAATAAGACATAGAGTTTTTATTGTAGGAATAAAAAAAGAACTTGATAAAAAATTTGAATTTCCTAAACCAGAATTCGATAAAGATGATTATATCACATGTGGTGAGGCTATTGGTAATCTACCAAGTCTTGAGAATGGAGAATTAAAAAGTAATGATTATAACGAAAAACCATCAACAAACTATCAAAAGTATGTAATGGATAGTAATAAACTTTATAACCATGAAGCTACATTGCACAAACAATTTGTAAAAGACACAATAGCTTTAGTCCCAGAAGGTGGTAATTACAAAGATCTACCAAAAGGAGTAGGCGATAGTAGAAAGTTTAATGAGGCGTGGACCAGATATCATAGTAAAAAACCCTCAAGAACAATAGATACAGGTCACAGAAATCATTTTCATTACAAATGGAATAGAGTCCCAACAATCAGAGAAAATGCTAGACTCCAATCCTTTAAGGATAGTTTTGAATTTTTAGGAACAAAAACTTCTCAAAATGTTCAGGTGGGAAATGCTGTGCCACCTTTATTAGCATTTAAAATTGCGAAAGAACTTAAGAAATTTCTTTAATGAGTATTAAATTTATAGATTTATTTTCAGGATGCGGTGGTTTAACAGAGGCTTTTTTAAACAATAAAAAATTCTCTCCAATAAAAATTATTGATAATGATAAATTTTGTTACGACACTACAATTCAAAGACTAAAAAAACTTAAATTTAAAAATCCTGAAAAAATTGCGCAACTAAAGGATATTTCAAATAATAAAACAATTAATGATTTCAAAAACATTAAGTCAGACATTGTGATTGGAGGGCCCCCATGTCAGGCTTATTCAGTCGCTGGTAGAATTAGAGATAAGCATGGCATGAAAAAAGACTATAGAAATTACCTTTTTGAGTCATTTCTTAAGATTATTAATTACAGCCAACCGAAGTACTTTGTAATGGAGAATGTTCCAGGAATGCTAAGCGCAAAACCAGGAAATATCAAAGTTACAGTTAGAATTAAAAAAGAAACTGATAAAATCAAATATTATATCCCTGAAAATTTATCTGAATGTGTATTTGATTTATCTAAATACGGCGTACCTCAGAAAAGGAAAAGAGTGATTATATTTGGGGTAAATAAAAAGTTAAAAAACTATAAATCAATATCAAAGAAATTTTATGAAACTTTAAGATCCCAAGAGTTAAAAAAAATGATTACTGTAAAACAAGCGATAGGAGATTTGGATAAATTTTTTCCGTTAAATAAAATTACAAAGATTAATGGAAGAAAATTTTCCCACAAATCAAATTCAAAAAAACCAGATCATTCCCCAAGATTTCATAATGAGAGAGATATAAAGATTTTTAAACTTTTAGCTGAAGATATAGAGAAAAAGAAATTCAAGTATAAAACGGTAAAAGAATTACAAAAACTTTATACAAAAATTGTTGGAAAAAAATCTAATATTCATAAATATTATGTGCTTAGAAAAGATGAGCCTAGTAATCTTATACCTTCACATTTATATAAAGACGGCTTGAGACATATTCATTACGATACTAAACAAGCACGATCAATTACGGTAAGAGAAGCAGCAAGACTTCAATCTTTTCCCGACAATTTTAAGTTTGTTGGACCAATGACCGAGCAATACAAAATGATTGGTAATGCAGTTCCACCAAATTTTTCAAAATTTTTGGTTAAGGTTATTCTTAAGCTAAGTTAGATTATCTTGGCATTTTAAGTTTGCCAAAAATTTCTTTATTGTGAAAAGTAATATTTTTAATTGAGGGCCAAAACCTTCTCTCTTTTGGAAGTGTAACTTTTTTTCCTTCGTACTTTCCTAAAAAACCATCTTTCATTTTTTTGTGAACTCTTATTTCATAGCTTTGATCTATCGTAAAACAGCCTCTGTCAAAAGCCCAATGGAAATCAAGGGACATAAGCATACCATTATCTGCGGAATGATTTCCATTAAATTGCCAAGGTTTAATATGTGCTGCTTGACAATTTATAGTTTCACCTGTGTCAATGGACTCACCTGTAATACAACACTTATGATCGTAAATATCTCTTATCGCATATCTGAATTCTGCTTGATTAGAATATATGTCATGTATATTTCTGGCTAAGCGATCAGAAATTCTAGTTGTAGTTTTTTTCGATATTGTGGCTTCTTTATAAGTTCTATCTTCAGTGTTAATAAAATCTAAATTATCAAATATTAAATGGTTTGTTTGGTTAGTTATTTTCTCAAGTAAATCATATTGTTTATGATCAGGAGTGAATCTGTATAAAATATATTTTGTCTCTTTATCTTCTGTGTCAGTAAATCTAAAAAATACAATATAATATCCTGGTTTAAAAAATTCTCCATTTGGATCAATCTCTTCATTTAAATAAATTCTTCTATCATTACCTCTATGTCCAGATTCTGGATCGTTATCATGCGTATATTCGGCGTGTACTAAATGTTTCATTTCATCTATTATTATTCCTAAAGACATACTTGGATCTATTTCGTCAGTTTTGTGAGGTGGAAAAAAATCAGCTCTTTTTTTTGAAACTAGTAAAAATTTACCAGCTTTGTTAGGTATTCCTTTTCTGTATCCTAATTCATTATCGTATAATTTTTTTACGTAAAAACTCATTTATTTAATTATGTCATGTAAATAAATTTGCTTCAAAAGGATTATATATATGCTTTAAAAGACTTGTAATAATTAATAAATTTGTGGTTTAATTATCAAAAATTTATTTTATGGCTGATTTAAAGGAGACAATATACCGTAAACTTTTCAATGTAGCCCTAACAAATATTGAAACTGTAAAAACTGAGGATAAATCACTTGAAAGGGTAAAATTGTCTGTAGAAGCGGCGTTACAATTTCTACAACAACCAAAAGACTATCCATTTAAAGATAAATTAATTTTACAATTATTTGAAAACATTTCAGTTAAAAGCTCAAGTTCCGCAATTATTAAAAGTGAGAATGATCACATAGATTGGTATGATAAAAATAAGGATAGACCTTATTGGGAAACATATAGAGAATATTTAAAAAGCGAT
Organism: uncultured Pelagibacteraceae bacterium; assembly: GCA_902632665.1. Lineage (GTDB taxonomy): Bacteria > Pseudomonadota > Alphaproteobacteria > Pelagibacterales > Pelagibacteraceae > Pelagibacter. Next base: position 87,549 of record CACPDT010000001.1, read on the forward strand.
AAGCAATTTTCGCCTGATGCTGTATCAGCTCTAGACAAAACTACTGATATGATGATGCGAAATATAGAAGATCCAAATAGAGAAGGTGCTTGGGATTCAAGAGGCTTAATAGTTGGAAGTGTTCAATCTGGAAAAACTTCAAACTTCATAGGTTTTTTAAATAAAGCCATAGATGCTGGCTATAAGAAGATTATCATTCTTTCAGGTTTAAATAAAAATTTAAGACAACAAACACAATTAAGAATCGATGAAGGTTTACTCGGCTATGATACTGCATTTATGAAAAATGGTGTCAGAGATTTAAAAGGACAGTTAGCAAGAAAAAGAATGATGTTAAATTTGAAACCAATTCATTCAGCGACTAATAGTAAAATTAATGGAGATTTCAAATTTACAGCGGCAGAACACTTCATGAATATTCATACTGATGAACCAACGGTATTTGTTGTAAAAAAAAATAAAAGTATTTTAGAAAGTGTTATAAAATATTTTTTAAATGCTCCTTCAGTCCACGGTGTGAGTGTTGACTCGAAACCATTCAAAATTAGAGGTCACCAAGGAGATTACAATTCCTTTATCAAAGATAGACCAATATTAGTAATTGATGATGAGGTAGATAATGGGTCTGTAGACACTGGTGAACAAAAATTAGATGAAAAGGGGGAGTTTGATCCTGAATACGATCCAAAAACAATTAATTCAAGAATTAGACAAATTTTAAATATATTCGAAAAAAAAGTATATATTGGATATACAGCAACACCATTTGCTAATATTTTTATTCATCACGAAAAAAAAACGAAGGAAGAGGGTTTAGATCTTTTTCCGAAGGATTATATCATTGATTTACCTATTCCGTCTAACCATAGTGGTTTAGAAAAAATATTTAATATAGAAAAAGTTGATGGTGACGTTATTGAGGATAGAGAAATTGACGATAACTATTTTTTTAATATTGTAAAAGATAATTCTTTGTATCATGATGATCCCGATTGTGCAGAGGGCTGGATACCACCTCGTCATAATCGTTATCATATACCGAAATATGAGTATAAGAATGATGATGAAGTTCCTATTCCACCTTCTTTAAGAGAGGCAATAATGTCTTTTATTTTAACTTCAGCCTGTAGAAACTTCAGAGGTTATGTTGAGGATGGAAAGTCCATGCTAATTCATGTTAGTAAATTTCAAGATGTTCAAGATATAGTTTACAAACAAGTGAGTGATTATATGGATGTTTTACGAAGTCGTATGCAAGCCGGTCACTATCTTCATGACGAAACTATCTCAAAATTTGAGGAAATTTGGCAAAAGAATTTTTATATTCATAAAGATAAAACTGAGGAAAAAATGCCAACATGGCAAGATCTACTAGATCACAAATATAGTCTTAAATTTGTTGTTAATGAAATATGCCAAAATATTAAAATTTTGAATGGAAAGAGTGATGATACACTTGATTATGAAAATTTTTTTAATGAAAATAATTTTGGTTTACACACAATCGTAATCGGTGGAGATAAATTATCAAGAGGAATAACATTGGAAGGATTAAGTATAAGCTACTTTCTTCGTTCAGCAAAAATGCCAATGTATGACACGTTAATGCAAATGGGTCGGTGGTTTGGGTATAGAATGGGATATGAAGATCTTTGCAGATTATACACTACTGAAAATGTTATTAAGTGGTTCTTTCATATTTCAGTTGCAACTGAGGAAATGAGAAATTCATTTAGAATTATGGCTCAACAAGGCGCAACACCATTGGAATTTGGGTTAAAAGTAAGAACTAATCCAAATTTAATTATTACATCCAAGACTAAAATGAGAAGTGCACGTAAAGAAAGAACTTCATTTTCAAGAGAGGTGGAAGAAATAATTACTTTTGAAAAAAACAACGAGGTTATCAAATCTAACTTTAACGCAATTAATGAACTTCTTTTAGATATGGATAAGCCTACTATTTCTGGAGAATATGATAATGGTCTTCAAAAGTGGAAAAATTCTTATATATGGAAAAATGTTGATCCTAAAAATGTAATTAAATTTCTAAAAAGTTATAAAAAGTTTGAAGATTCAAGAACTTTAGGATGTAAGGAGTATGTAGATTATATCAAAAATTTAAACAGTTTTGGGGAACTAACTAATTGGACAATTTGCTTACATGGAAGTGGTTCTTCAAAAGTAAATGAAACTTTTGCTAATAAACATAAAGTTGAACTTTTATTAAGAACACCTTCAAATCAAAAAAATGAATCTAAAATAAGTCTTAAAGTGATTACTCAACCAAGAGATGAGCTAATTGGGTTAGAGGGCTCTGAAATAGATGACTATAAAAATAGTCTCCAAAATTTTACAAAAACTCATGATCCTGTGACTGATGAAAAAACCATTATGCAGGCTAGAAGAGAGCTTGCAAGATATCATAGAAGTGAAAAACGCGGATTATTAAATTTGTACCCAATTTTAGGTGTTACAAATTTATCATCATATAAAAAATATAAAGGTTACAAAAATAGCAAGGGAAATAGCGTTGAGGGGCATCATGATGTTAAAAAAATTGATCCCAATCATTTAACAAAACATCCCTTGATAGGTTTTCAATTAAGTTTTCCAGTTTCAAAAATGGGAGATAAAGCAGCCATAGAGTACATGGTAAATTCAATTTACTCAGAATAAGAACACATTAAAGCCCTAATACTACCAAACAGAAGTGTTATAGAAAGAAATGCGTTTTGCGGTTGCTTTTTTTACAATTTTTATTCCCCAAATTTTGTTTGCAGATCAAGGAGTAAAAATTTCCTGTGTGAATATGAAAAACTTACTTGATCAAAGCTATAAAATTCACAAATTCAAATTTGATGTTACGACCTTCCAGTATTTTGATGAAAAGGAAAGTAAATATATTGAAATACCCAATAAAGATTTAACAATTAAAAAAGATTTTTTTGGAGCCAGGTTTCCAGAATATGAATTAGGTTTTCAAATAAATGAGTTTGAGGGAAAAAACCCAGTAATGTCTATGTCAAAATATGATTATAAAAATGATAAGTTTTTAGATCATTATTTATGTGATGTAAAAAATACGTATATCCAACACTAAATATCTTCATTATGCCATGTAAAAAGATCAGCTTCAAAAGGAATATTCCTAAATTTCAATAGTGCTTTATATTTTTTAAGCCTGTCCTCTTTTTTAGCACTTTTTAAATATTTGAGGATTTGATCATAAGTCAGTCCTTTCAACCTATCTTTTTTCACATCCACATATTCCTCATATTCCATACCTGCTATTGCATAGCCTTTATTAGGATCTATGTGTTCTGCATAACTAATAGTGTCTTCAGTTTCTTTAAGGATATCGTACCAGTGAGCAACCTGATTTTTATTATCAAAAAGATAATCTTTTCTGTAATTAAACAGTTCTAATTGCTGCATTTTTTTGAAGTATTTAAATTAAGAAAATTGATTAACAATTAATAATATAATTTTTAATTATGTCTTAAGTATGATAAAATTATTTAGTCCTGATTTAGAACATAACTCTACTTGCTAGGACTTAAAATAAAACGCTAAAGGAGAAACATGAAAATAAAAATACAATCAATTAGAGACTTTTTTAAATCAAAAGAAAAAAAAGGTTTAAAACCTATATTTTTTGAAAGTATAGGAGATCAAAATACTTCAAGAGATGAAAGACTAAAAAATTTAATAAAAGTCTTAGAAAAAAATGGATTTAAAATTAAGAATAAAAAATAGCTAGAGCAGTGCCCTGAAAAGTGATTCAGATTTTATAGGAAAGTATAGGATAGAGCAAAGCCCTAAAATAAAATTTTTTAACCATTGAAAAGGCTTGTAAGAATCATTATATTAGAACTAAGTGAATTTTTTAATTGTTTGGAAGTTTCATATACATATAAAATTTACTGACTTGATAAAGTGTGTATTTGAAACTTCCAGAGTTAATTGCGTTTCATTCTAGTGGGAGAACTGGGGTTTTATACCTGAGCGTAAGTGTTCTCTTCTAAGCTAGAAAGTACTCTGACCCAATCAAAAAATTTGCCTGTAAATTAACCAATGAACTATGGTTCAATAAGGTAGATGTATGAATAAAGTCAGAAAAAATAATTTTATCTTTTGCGAACCATTTGTTCGGAAAGATAAATATGACAGACAAAACCAAATACAAATCTGTAGCTATAGATCATGATTGCTACAAAAAAATCGAAGAGCTAACTACAGCATTAATTCCTGGTATAACGATATCTAGAGCTCAAGTGGTTAGAACTTTAGTTGATCAAAAAAGTTCAGGTCAAAATGCAAATCAAACAATTGTTGGTTTATTCTCAGAGCATACACCTCAACAAAGAGCAGAAATATTAAAAGATATTGATGATAAAATGCTCAATCTATTAGGTCTTGAACAGAAAGAATTGCCATGGTTAAATTGTAATGATTTACCAACCAAATGGGTAAAAATTATGGAAGACCTAAGACTAGTTGTGGCAAAATTAAAATACGAACAGCATCAAGATGAAAGAAGTATAAATTAAATGAAAACATTTGTTATTAGTCCTAGCGAACTTTCTTATGTTTGTAATCATTGTTCTTATATTAAAAAAAATTACGATATTGAACCTGACTCTATATCAGCTGGAGTAACACAAACGCTTGATAGCTTTGAAAAAAAATATTTTATGGGAGATGTAAAAAAAATTGATCCAAATATTAAAAGTGGACAAGTTATTGATCCCTTAAATATTTCATTTTTTTCAAAAGAACTTAAAGATAATAAAAATAGAGCTTACAGAATAAAAGGAAAGGGAGATGCGATAATCAAATTTGATGATAATACAAATGGAATTATTGATTACAAAACTAGCAAATTTAAAGATAATAAAAATAAAAAATATATTGTGGAATTTAATAAAAAAATTCTAGAATACTCTCCACAATTACATGCTTATAGTTTGTTATACTCAAATTTGGAGACTGATGAAAAATTTTTAGCAGAGCATAGTAAAGCTAAGGATGAAAATAAATCTGAAAGTGTAAAAAAAACTCTCAAAAAAATCAGAAGTATAAGTATTAATAAAACTTCATTATTAGGATTAGTTTTTATTTATCCTGAAAAGGTTAAATCGAGTAAAAAATTTATCGTCGATTTTGACCATAAATTTGAAGAGGTAGAACTTGATATGAAAAACTTTAAAAATCAATTAACCAAATATTTAGACATTTTACACAACAAAAAACCACCCAAACCTTCAGATGATTGCAAAACATGTAATTATTTTTTAAGAGCAGGAGAAATACAAAATGAAAAATAACTTAGATGAAATAATTAAAGAAAGATTAGAAAACAGATTAGAATGGAAAAATTATCTAGGATGGTTAATTACTCATAGGCAGCTTCATATGAACGCTAAGAAAAAGTTCTACGAGGATAAGCCTTTGTTAAATTTGATCCTAAAATTATATTTTCTTCCATATAATACAATGAAGTATTTTATTCACAGATGTGATTGTCATAAATTTGAAATGATCGAAACAGAGATAAAAATGCTTAAAAAAGTTAGAGACAGCAAAGATGAGCAATCACAATAAAATCAGACCTGTCGATAAAAATAATCCAAATGGAAAATATAAAATTTTATTTTCTACTCCCCAAACTAAAAATAGCAATATCCCAATGGAGTTCAGAGGGTTACAAGTTTATAATAGTAAATTTTTAGCTGAGGAGGCTTTAAGGAAAAGAAAAAAGCTTACAAAAATTCTTGAAGAAAAAAGAGCTAAGTCTATGCAAGGAAACAAAAGGGCTTTAGGAAATTCTGGAGGTGATCAATCTAATTTAGTCCAATATAGTTCAGAAGTTCAAAAACTTAAAAATGCTAAAATCAAAAGAGCAAAAGATCTTTATAAAGAGGGGTATTCAAAGTCTGAGATTTTAAGGATGATAATCAATGAATTTAAGCTTGATAGAAAATTAGATTCAAGGTCTTGGCCCAAATGGTTAACTGAAATAGAATGATAGAATGATTAGATGAAGAAATATAGCTTTGATGATTTGGTTGAAAATTTTGATTTAAATAAATTTATTAAATATTTAGATAAACAATGCAAGAATAAGATTAGTTATCCTCCCACTCCCAATTTACCTAAAAATCATCCAGACTTAATTGGTGATTTAGTAAAATCAAGCTCTATTAAAAAAATAAGTCATGAAAAATTTGCAAATGATATTATTGAAAATAACGGTGATTTTATAGATCAAGCAAGGGAAAGTGGAAATTTATTAAGTTATGTCCATAGTAATTTTAAATTAGAGAAAGATTATCTTTTCGCCTATGGAGATAAAGAACCAACTCCTTGGTATTTTTATTTCATAATAAGTTCAAAAATTAATAAATGCTTTTATATATTATTATTTTTTCAAGACATTGAATTAGGCTACCAAGTAGATTACTGCATAAAAAAAGTTAAGAATAAAGATTTAGCAATAAAATTTGTGAAAGAAGAACAAAAAAAATTAGAAAAAAATAAGTTTTATATCAAATGAAAAGGATTAAATTTAAAAACAATGAATTTGGACATAAAAAATTTTATCAAATAGTTTTTGAACAAAAGAAAATCTCTATAATTTGGGGAAGTATTATTTCCAAAGGTGGAGATAGATATTATCCAGCACCTAAAAATTGGACTTATAAAGAGGTAAAATTTAAACCAATAGATAGAAATCAAGTGTTTGGATGGCCAGGTAGGCCAGCAATTACCTATTTTAAAGGAAAAATTAAAAACAACAAAAAAACTGGCAAAGGTTTAGAGATCATACTTCAAATACAAAATTATTTACCAGAAGTAGTATCATTCTATAAAGGAAATTGGAAGAATGGTAAAAAAAATGGAAAAGGATTTTGGTCGAATTACCACCCATCAATTGGTGAATGTAGAGGAGTTGGAGCAGATAATCCTAAATACGTCGTTAAAGCAATGGATACAGAAAGTTCATTTACAGGTACTTTTAAAGATGATGAATTTGACAAAGGAGTTCTTATTAATTCTGAAGGATCATTTAAAGGTCTTTTTAAAAAATCTAAATTAAAAATTCCAGATGACAAAATTAGCTGATTTATCTCCGTCAACACGTAACAAAGGAAATACAAGTCCCATAAAAACAAAAACACACATTTATAAAAGAAAAAACAGATGGGGCGTAGTTTGGTCTGATACTCCAGTTTCAGGTAAAAGAAGAAATATTATAGATGAAAAGTTAGGTAACAGGATAATTTCTGAGTTTAATAATGGTTATTCAAGTTTGCAATTAGAAAAAAAATATAAAATTGACAACGATACTATTCTCAGATTTGTGAAAAGTAAGATACCAAAAGATAGATTTGATAAAATAGAAAAAAAAAAGATAAATCAATATAAGCAAAGTAACTAGGTTGGGCTGATGAAAGAATATAAAGGAAAAAAAATCGAACCTAGAGAAATAGAAGATATAACATTAGATAATGTACCTCATGACTTTCATGGAGGAAAATATACAGGATTTTGTAATTTGGATGGTTTACCACATGGTTTAGGTGAACTTATTTCTCCACCTATGGATGTTAAATTTGATAAAGAAAAAAATATTATAAAAGCTACTAAAAAAGATAAACATGATAAAATCCCTTGGAGTTGTAATGGAGAGTGGGAAGATGGTGTATTTGTAAGTGGCAGTTATAACATGCCTCCTAATAGTAGATATGAAGGTTCATTTATATTAGGTGATGATGGTGATTGGCAATTAAACGGTCATGGTCAAGAACTTTACTATGGCAATTCACAAGAAAACTATAATAAGGATAAGATCATAGGTCATGTTAAAGGAATATTTGTAAATGGTAGTTTAATTGAAGGAGAAGTATTAAATCCTTCATTGATTAATTACTCTGATGAAAAAGGAATTAAAAAGATTGTCTATAATAAAATTAGATCAAAGGGTGAATTTATTGATCAAATAAGAAAAGGTAAAATTTATTATGAAGTTCTTCCAAATATTGATTCAAATAGACCAGAAGGTCAGGGAGTAGAATATGAAGGTGAAATAGATTATGACCAACCTCATGGCAAAGGAACAATGACTTTTGAAGATGGTTCAAAACGTTTTGCAATATGGGATCAAGGAGAAACAGATTGGGATTGATTTATCTTAAATCGCTTACCAACCGATTTAAGCTTGATAGAAAATTAGATTCAAGGTCATGGCCTAAATGATTAATAGAAATAAACTGAATTTTTATTTTTTTCCAGTTTGAGTTAATAAACCACCAACCACTATTAGTGCTATTGGAGTAAAGCTTGATGCCGCTCCTAAAAAACCAGTCAAATTAATATTTGCAAAGTTTCCTAAAATAAAATCAAGCGCACCCAGTCCTATAAGTATATATCCGAGTATTTGCATAAGTTATTTTACTCTTAAATCCTATTAAATACAATAATACTCCACTCAACAAATAGTTGTAAAAGAATTAAATATGATGCTCTTTTAAATGTTATCAAGTAATATTTTAAATTAAATTTATGTTTTTATAAAAATGAATAAATTAGCCTTTTTAATACTTGGCCTATTTCTTTTAAACTTTTCATCAGTTTTTGGAGCAGACGAGAGAATGCTGACTGGTGATGAATATAGTAAAAAGATAACTAGTTTAGATTGGGTCTTCAATGAACAAGAAGATAATCAAAGAGTAAAAATTAAAAATACAAATGCTTCTGTTGTATTAGTAAAAGACGAAGCAATGATACAGGGAAAGAAAGATGTTAATCAATATACTTGGTGGTCTTTTGGTCAACCTGCTGAAAAAGATGATATTGCTATTATTAGAGGCTTTGGGAGCAAAGGTTATAGTTTCTACTTAGCTTATAATAATGAAGGATATATATCATTGGATGATTGGAAAAAAGTTGATCCAGACAATTTGATGAATCAACTTAGGGAGACTGCCAAAAATAATGTTGAGTATTACAAATCACAAAATTTAGACTACGCAAAAAATATAGATTGGATTTTTAAGCCTACACTTAATGAGGAACTTAAAACAGTTAGTTACTCTTATAAGGTTATTTGGAGTGATAACAACGTTACAATGGAGGCAAAAAATTTAACTTTAGGAAAAAAAGGTTATATATCATCTATTTTTGTTACTAACTTCAGTGAAAACCTTAATTTAGAAAATGAGGCTTCCTATGCAAAAGATTTTGCAAACACAATAATATTTGACGAGGGCTATAGGCACTCTGATTATAAATCTGGTGATAAGGTCGCGGCAATGGGTATTGGAGGATTAGTTGCAGGCTCTCTTGGTGTAAAAGCCTTAGCTAAAGCTGGTGTCTTTGCTAAATTTTTGAAATTTGGCTGGATACTATTAGCACCACTATTGTTGTTTGTTGGAAAATTCTCCGGCAGCGGTAAAACAGAAAAACAAAATTCAAGAAGAAAAAAGAAAAATAAGTAAAATTTTAAATAAATGCTTATCTCAAATTTCTGGCATGTTTTTGCAGCCGTATTACCTGCTTTGGTAATCCTTTTTTATGTTTATAAACAAGATCTTTTTCCAGAACCTAAAAATATTGTTTTTAAAACATTTATTTTTGGATGCTCGATTATAATATTTCTAAATTTAATACTAAATGATGTAGATGCTTTTGCAGAAAATTTTTTTGAAGGAGAAACTTTTATTTTCTTTGACAGTTTTATTAGAGCTGCTTTTTTAGAAGAAATATCAAAAATGGTGATTATTGTATTTTTTTGTACCAGAAAAGATGAATTTGATGAACCAATGGATGGTTTAGTTTATGGAGTTGCAGCATCTTTAGGTTTCGCAGCCTATGAAAATATAGAATATGTACTATATGCTTTGAATCAGCCCTCATTTGAAATAGCTACAATTAGAGCATATACAGCTGTACCATTGCATGCCTTATGTGGGATAATGATGGGTTTTTTTAATCACGCAGAGCATTTTTGAAAAGAAAAATAATTATTTAAACCTTGTTTTAGCTTTATTTATCCCTGTTGGTATTCATGGACTTTATAATTTTAGTTTATCGAGCTCTTTTGTAAGTGGTTATTTTTCTTACATTATTTTAATTGCCTTTATTATTAGAGCATATTTTTTATTCAATGATCTTAAAAGAAAACAGTCAAGATCAATAATCTTTAATAAGAAATATTATAGTATTTCCCTCAATAATTTTGTGAATGCAAGTACGACTGTTTTAATAATTTATTTGGGATTAAATTATTTGGTTCATATTTTTTTATAGTGTTCTTTTGCATCTAAAAGCAGTTTTTTGTAACAATTGTGGAATATTTTTTGAAAATTCATCTGGGCTCTTGTCTGTGTTTTCATAAACAACAAACTTGGCGTTTTTAGAAATCAAAAAATATTTTTTTGGATAAGCTGGCAAACTTATTGGTTTATTTGAAAATAGAAGATATTCTTCAAAGTCTTCCAAAACTAATAATTCTTGTCTTTTCATCTTATATTTATTTAATGCATCATTTTTCTTAACAAAATTTCCACTTAGAAGAAGATAATTATTATTATTTTTATTAAATAGGGCGGTAAAATAAAAATCATTTGTAATTGTTCTACATTTAATAAGCATTCTATCTTTTATTTCTGGATTGTTAAAAAAGACAGAAATTTTAAATACTTTTCCATCCCAAGGTCTAACAAGAAAAGGTATTATTGCAGCAGTCTCAGTGATATTTTTTGCAGAGTCTACACCTTGAACAACATCTAATACTGTATCAAGCTTTTTAAATTTTTTAACATCATGAGCCTCAAGTAAATCATCATTACTGAGCTGTTCAATTTCTGAAATTGTTTCATCATTATACTTGATGCTACTTGTATTATCTATTTCTGAAGAGGTTCTCAGTGTGTCATCGAATTTGTCAGTAGTTTTCAAATTTCCATTTTTAAAATCCTCTAATTTTTTACCTAAATCAGGTAATTCATCAGAGCCTTTTTTTAACATTTTTCCTGCACCTTTTAATGATTTAATAATACCCCCAACAGGCACGGCGTTTGCTTCATATGAAATAATTAAAAAACAAAATAAAATAAATAAATGCATTATATATTTCATAAAAAGATATTAAATAATCTAATCAACTTTTCTAAATTTTAATAGAAATTACTTACCAACAGATTTACCAACAAAAGTAATTACAGGCGGAAACAAACAGAAACATTTATAGAACTTATGTTCTTGTCCAACTATTGAAATTGTTGTATTACCTTATTTAATTTCAAGGGCCTGTAGCTCAGTTGGTTAGAGCAGTACACTCATAATGTATTGGTCCCAGGTTCGAGTCCTGGCGGGCCCACCATTAAATTATGATTAATTTTAAAGATCAAATATTCAATTGTAAAAATATTATCATTTTTTCACTTGATAAAAAAAATTTCATAAAAGCTTTTACTAGATTTATAACGTTCTTATATAAATTGACTATTTTTATATTTAAAACTTTTTTTATAAATAAGAAAATTGAGGAATTTCCCTTTGAGAGAAAGCAACTAAATGAGGTATTTATTCATTTTACCACAAATAAAGGATCTCATTTTTTTTTTAACAATGTCAAGCACTTTGGTCATGGATATGATGTTTTTTATGAGAAGCTTTTTAGAGAAAATAGAGCAAAAAATTTAAATATAATGGAATTTGGTATCCATCACGGAGACTCTCTTGCGGCATTATCTAGCTATTTTCCAAATGCAAAAATAGTAGGAGTAGACAGAAATCCATTTACAACTAATTATAAATCAAAAAAAATAAGAACTCTTCATTGTGATGTATCCTCGGAAAAAAATTTAGAGAATTTGTCAAATTATCTCAATAAAGATTATGATTACATTATTGATGATGCAAGCCACAACCCTATTCACCAAAAGTTGACTTTTTTTTCGATGTTTAAAAATCTAAAAAGTGGAGGAGTTTTCGTGATTGAAGAATTAAATTTTTTTCAATCAGAGCCTAATAAAGACAATCCTAATCAAAATTTTTTAAGAAATTTGCTAATTGATTTTTCAGAAAATTCTGAAAATTTTCAAAAATCAAAATATAATGACAAAATCATTAATTTTTTAAATAACGTTAAAAAAGTAGAGATAAATAAGGGAGTTTTGACTCACAAAGGTGTCAACGTATCTGAAATTGCATTTATAAAAAAAAAATAAAAATTAATTATATAATTTATATTGAACTTAATTTTTTGAGAACTCTTCTAAAGTTTTAAAAAGAGCGTCTATTTTGTTGTCATTAGAGCTCAAAATAGAGGCAAACTCCTCTTTTTGTGTTCTAGCTAAACTAAGGCCCTCAATAATTAAATCTCTAATCAAAGGATTTTCTGGGTTTTTGGTATAAACCCGCCAATCAATTTTGACCTCAGGTCTTTCCGAAGTTCCTTTTAAAAGACTATTCACAATTGTATAATTTTCACTCAAAACTTCTTTAGATAAAACATCAATTTCTGGATTCGTATATTCTGAGAGTCTACTTGAAAAGCTTTTAAGGAAATATTCTCTAAATAATTTTGAATATTCATTTTTTTGGCTATCATCGAGGTTTTTTCTCAATGAACCAAGTGTATAAAAAACCAATACCTTTAATATCGACTGTTTCTTCAGCAATTATTTTAAGTTTGTCAATTTTTTCTTTTTTAGATAAGTTTTCTGAGAGTATTTTTGAAGCTCTATTAACTGTTGATTGAACAAATACGTCTGCCTCAATTGAAAATGAGTTACCTAATGTTAAAAAATAAAAAAAAATTACCAAAATAATTCTTTTAATTTTCATATTTATAAGTTTTATTGAGTTATCTCTTCCCAGTCACTATCATTCTGGGTATTAATTATTTTTCTGGAATTAAGAATTTTTTGTTGTCTATCTTGTAAGTAAAGACTTTTAACAGAAGCGTAAAAGTCTAATGAATTTTTTTCCAAATTCTCAATTGAGTCGTAGTTTTTTGCTCTAAAATCTACTCCAGATACACCTTTTGAATAATAGTAATCTGAATTTTTAAAATATTGAGTATCATTGTTTACTGTTACATTGTACCAAGGGTCACCACCAAGGTAATTAAATGCTGATGAAAGTGTATCTCTAGCTGTGCTTGGACCTAAAACTGGCAGTACAATATAACAGCCCGGGCCAACTCCCAATTTAGCTAAAGATTGACCATAATCTTCTTTTTCATAATTTGTAAGTCCAAGATATTCAGCAACATCAAAAATACCTAAAATACCAATTGTTGTATTAATTATAAATCTTCCAGTGTTTATGCCAGCTTGTTTAAAATCACCTTGTAAAATATTATTTGGTATTGTTAATAAATGAGAGATATTTTCCAAAGAGTTGCTTACACCTGTCTTAGCTGGTGAGGGGAGTTTTCTATATATAGATGCTACTGGCTTAAAAATTACGCCGTCTAAAGTTTGATTTAATGCGAATGTAACTCTATTTATTTTTTCAAAACAATCCTTAACTTCTGAGGGTTCATTTTTTTTTAATATCAAATCCCCATCAGATCCAGCGTTCACATTTAGAGTTAACGCAAGAGTTGTAAAAATGATAATAAGAATTTTTTTGATCATTAAATCCCTTATAATATAATTAACCATAAAGTAAATTGAGTATTATTTAAATATTAAAATGTATCAAAAAATAGGCTTAAAAATGGCTGAAAGTTATTCTCTAAATTTTAGTCTTCCGAAAAGGCCAAAAAAAAGAATTAAATTTATTATAATACACTATACAGGAATGAAAAAAGAATCTCTCGCTATTAAAAGGTTACAAAACCCAAAATCAAAAGTTAGTTCCCATTATTTAATTAAAAATAATGGTGAAATATTAAAGTTAGTTCCTGATCTTTATGAAGCTTGGCATGCAGGAGTTTCGAATTGGAAATACTTTAAATCTTTAAATCAAAATTCAATAGGAATTGAAATAACTAATCCTGGTCACCAGTATGGTTATAAAAATTTTTCATCAAAACAAATATTTTCATTAAAAAAATTGCTTAATTTTTTAATAAAAGAATTCAAAATAAATAAAAAATGTATTCTTGGCCATTCTGATGTTTCTCCAGATCGTAAAAAGGATCCAGGTGAAAAATTTCCATGGGAAATGCTAGCAAAAAAAAAAATAGGTTTTTGGCATAATCTAAATAAAAAAAAAATTAAAAAGTTTAGAAATAAAAAATTTTTAACAAAAATTGAAGAAAATATATTTTTAAAAAACCTTTATAAAATTGGTTTTAATGATGTTGAGGGAGTGAAACCTCATCAGAATTTAAAGTTTCTTACTTTAGCTTTTCAAAGACGATTTAGACAAAGCTTAGTCAATGGTAAATTAGATAAAGAGTGCTTATTAATAAGCAAAAACCTTTTGTAACAATAAAGATTTAGCTTGAATTATCTAAATTTAGCAATAAATTGAAAAAGCCAGATGAACGACTTATCGCTTAAAATTTTTTAAGAGGAAAGTCCGGACTCTACAAAGATGCAGTGCCAGGTAATACCTGGCAGGGGAAACCCTAGGGATAGTGCCACAGAAAATATACCGCCTTAACAAGGCAAGGGTGAAAAGGTGTGGTAAGAGCACACCGGTTCTATTGGTAACAATGAACGCTGGAAAACCCCGCTGAGAGCAAGACTAAGTAGAGATGACATTGTTTAAAAACTAAAAGCTATCTTTGGCTCGTCATCAGGGTTAGTTGCTTGAGCTTAAGAGTGATCTTAAGCCTAGACAAATGGTAGGTTTAAATGACAGAACCCGGCTTATAGTTCATCTGGCTTTTCAAAGTAAATAAATATCTCTTAAATGTTCACGTTTTGATTCACCATCATCCTCGATCAGCTTATTTCAATTGTAAATAGTATTTGTTGACTCATTTAAAAAAAACCCATAATATCCCATAAATTCCCAAATATGGGATTTATAGGACTTTATGGTTTATGTTTTTATCGACTTACGAAAACAAATTGGACAAAAAAGGAAGGGTGTCGGTGCCTGCAAGTTTTAGATCATATTTATCCAATTTGGGATACAACGGTGTAATTTGTTATCCATCTTTTAACAATCAATCAATAGAAGCATGGCCTCAAGATAGAATTGAAAAAATTTCAAATTCTATAGACTCTTTGAATCCTTTTGAGGAAAAAAGAGATTTTTTTGCAACATCAATTTTATCTGAAAGCACAAATTTACAATTTGATAGTGAAGGAAGAATTTCACTTACTTCAAAATTATTAAAACATGCAAAAATCAAAAATAGCATGGTCTTTGTTGGTCAGGGCAAAACATTCCAAATATGGGAACCAACAATATTTGAAAAATTTAAGGTCAATGCGAGAAAAAAAGCTAATCTAAATCGAGCCAGCCTTAAATGGGAGCATCAACTTAACAAATAACGGGGGATAACAAAATGACAATTAATTTTAAGGTACCAGAAATAAAAGAACTTCAGCCTAGATTGTTAGTAATGGGAATAGGTGGAGCAGGTGGAAATGCAATCAATGAAATGATTGATAATGGAATGCAAGGTGTTGAGTTCATAGCAGTGAATACCGATGCGCAAGATTTAAAACATAGTAAAGCAAAATCTAAAATCCAAATTGGTTTAAATTTAACAAAAGGTTTAGGAGCTGGAGCAAAACTTGATATAGGTCAAGCTGCTGCTGATGAGTCTTTAAATGATATAGTAAATATTCTACAAGGTGCGAATATGGTTTTCATAGCTGCTGGTATGGGCGGTGGAACAGGAACTGGTGCTGCACATGTTATTGCGAGAGCTGCAAAAGAATTAAATATTTTAACAGTTGGAGTAGTTACTTTACCATTCTTATATGAAGGTCCCTCAAGAATGAGAAGAGCTCAACAAGGTTTAGAGGAACTTAGAAGACATGTTGATACAATTATAGTTATTCCAAATCAAAACTTATTTAAAATAGCTAATGAGCAAACTACATTTGAAGAGTCATTTAATCTTTCAAATAATGTTCTAATGCATGGAGTTCAAAGTATCACTGACTTAATGGTAAGACCAGGATTGATCAATCTTGATTTTGCTGATGTAGAATCTGTAATGGCTTCGATGGGTAAAGCTATGATGGGTACAGGTGAAGCTGAAGGAGAAGGCAGATCCATGAAAGCTGCAGAAATGGCTATAAGCAACCCCCTAATTGATGATTATACATTAAAAGGTGCAAAAGGATTATTAGTGAATATTACGGGTGGAAAAGATTTAAAACTGTTTGAAGTTGATGAAGCTGTCAATAAAGTTAGAGCAGAAGTAGATCCTGAAGCTGAGTTAATTATTGGCGCTATCACAGATCCAGAACTAGATGGAAAGATGAGAGTTTCAATTGTAGCTACATCATTAGATGGCCAACAACCAGAAACAAAATCAGTCATTAATATGGTTCACCGTATTCAAAATCGAAATCCAGGTTATTCTGATTTTGGAACAACTGCTGGCACAACTTCTTTTAATTTCCAGAATACGAACTCAAATCCAATTTCTGATGGTGCAACTGCACTTAAACTTGAAAATGAGGTATTATCAGAGAGTATTCAGAATCAATCAGTTGATGAAGTGAACAATCAATATCATGAAGAGTTGTTAAAAAATCAAGAGGCTGAAAATATAGTAGAAAATATTTCAGAGGACAATGATACTTCTTTTTCACATGAAGCAATAAGCTCATCTGATAAACAAGAGGAATCTTCAAATGATTTGAGAGAATTTGGTGTCGATACAGATGAACCAGATTTATTTAATACAGAAAATCAAGTTTCAACATCTGAGGATTTACTTAGATCATCGGGTGAAGATCAGGAAGAGGATGATTTAGAAATACCTGCATTTTTACGAAGACAAAAAAATTAATGGTCTTCGAAAAAATAAATGGAAGCCACCATGGTATCGGATGCTCCAAAACATTATCCGGTATTACTTAATGAAATAATCAGCATTATTACCCCTCAACATGGTGGCACATTTATTGATTGCACTTTTGGCCAAGGTGGCTACACCAAAAAAATTTTAAGTTATAAAGATACTCAGGTAATTGCAATTGATAGAGATTTAGAAAGTAAAAAAATTGCAGATAAAATTTCTGAAAAGCTCCCAAACAGATTTATTTTCAAACATAAAAAGTTTAGTCAATTAGACAACCTCAAACTTAAAGATGAAAAAATCAGAGGGATACTCTTTGATTTAGGTTATTCTTTTACTCAAATAAAAGATCCAAAAAAAGGTTTATCATTTAATTCTGCTGGAGATCTAAATATGCAAATGGGTTTAAATAATTTTTCAGCAAGTGATGCAATAAATAATCTGGATGTTCATGAACTAGAGAAAATTTTTAAATTTTTTGGTGAAGAATTAGAAGCTAAAAGAATAGCCTCTTATATTGTTAAAGAAAGAAAGACAAAAAAAATTGATACAAAAAAATTAGTCGAATTGGTAGAAAAATCAAAAAAAAGAAAAAGTTTTAAGACAAACAACTCCACAAAAACTTTTCAAGCTCTAAGAATTTTTGTCAATAAAGAAATGAGTGAATTAATCTATGGTTTAATTGCAGCAACAAAAGTATTAAAAAAAAATGGTATATTGGCAGTTGTAACTTTCCATTCGTTAGAGGATAAAATCGTAAAATATTTTTTTAAAAGTTTATCTGAAAAAAAAAGTATATCCCGGTATATGCCAAATATAAATCTACCTGAACCATTATTTAGGATGGTTGAGAAAAAACCAATTGTACCATCAGATAAAGAATTAAGAGAAAATATTCCATCAAGATCAGCAAAACTCAGATACGTTATAAAAAAAAATGATTTTTATAATTTTGAAACAGATATAGTTAAAAAATTCAAAACACTTTTAGATATTGAGAATTTTGGTGAAAAATTATGAAAAAATTTTTTGTTACACTTTTTGTATTTTCTTTAATTTTCTCAACTGCAATAGTTAAAAATTCAACAAAAAGGATTGATGATGAAATATTTGTCT
>CACPDT010000002.1 GCA_902632665.1 uncultured Pelagibacteraceae bacterium
CAACGAACTGAGAGTCTGGATTTTCAACAGTTTTTCTTACTTTCATTCTATATATTCCAAAAATCCCAATTAAAGAGTGAAAAATAAATAGAAATACAAAGAAACCATTTGGTCCAACCAGATCCATAAATATTGAACAAAGAAATGGACCACTCATTGCCCCTAATCCAAAGGCAAATTGTAATCCAGCTCCAGCTGCAACAAATTTTTCTTTTGGAATATAATCATTTGTATGTGCTAGGATTAAAGAAAACATTGGCAAACTACAAAATGAAAAAAGAATAAAGAAAAAATAAAACCATGTTTTGCTGGTTGCAAGACCACCAGGTAAATACATTTGTCTTGAAACAAATATTGAAATAATTGCAAATATTGCCGCCCCAAACGTTGAAAAAACAATTACTCTTCTTCTATCATAAAAATCAGAAATTTTACCAACTGGAAATTGGGCTACTGCACCTGATATTGCCAATAGGAAAGTTACAATTGATATTTCTAAAATAGTGAAGTTCATGGAGGTAGCGTAAACTGCTAGTAATGTGAATAAAGCTGATTGTATTGTTCCATAAAAAAGAGAGCTCACCATACCAAATGGTGAAGCTTCATATAACTCTCGCATATTCATTGCTTGTATTTTTTTGAAGTTTGGTGGTTTCTTTTTAGTCAATAAAATTGGTATTAAAGCTGCAGAGGTAATTACTGAAACTAATATAAATGGTTGAAAGTTTTTAGGACTACTAAAATTTAGTAAAAACATACCAATTCCCATAGTTCCATAAAGTATGACCATATAAATAGAAAGTACACTGCCTCGATTTTTATTACTTGACCTGTCATTTAACCAACTTTCTGCAACAGTATAAATACAGACCATGCTTACACCTGTGAGTATTCTTAATAGAAACCATATGAATGGATGAATTATAACTGAGTGAATTAAAACAACTAATGAAGCTAAAGACGCAAAAGCCGCAAAAACTCTTATGTGACCAACTCTCGAAATTATATTTGGAATAGTTGCGGCACCAATAAAATATCCCACAAAATAACCAGACATCATAAATCCAGTTGAAGTAAGGCTAAATTCTTCCTGAACAGCTCTCACACCCAGGAGAGACCCTTGAAATCCATAAGCCATCATGATGAAGCCCATCCCTAAAAACAATGCCCAGGAGTTTTTTAAAACTTTATTCATAAAAATTGAGGTAATTATTCGCGATGTATTATTAAATCAAGTCTTAATTGTGACAAGCTTAAGAATTTTTGAGTTTTAAGTATGAGTGGATTGCGATGGTAGTTATTATAATTAGACCACCCTGAAGTGTTTCTAAACTAGGCTGTTCCTTTATGATTAGCCAAACCCAAATTGGACCAATTATGGTCTCTAGCAGAAAAAAAAGATTAACTTCTGCAGCAGGTATAAACCTTGGAGCAATGGTAACTAGTACAAAAGGTATTGCTACGCATAAAATACACATCAACGGAACAATCAAAAGATCCTTACCATCCAACGCAAAACTTTCAATAAAAATTAATGCAAAAGTTGCTACAAATAATTTACCAACTACCGCAGCAGGAACCAAATTTTTTGTTTTGGCAGATCTGATTATAACTGCCCCAACCGCCAAACCAATTGCAGTAACAAATCCTAAAATATCTCCATAAAAATTACCTAACTTTAAAGAGTCATAGAAAATATATATTATTGCAAAAAAAGTAATTAATATAGAAATCCAAGTTTTTTTATCAGGTGGTTCTTTTAGAAATATAGCTCCAAGAATAGCTGATAACATTGGAGCAGTTGCTATCATAACCAAGGTATTGGCAACGTTTGTATTTTGAATAGAAACAACAAAAGTTATATTGGTTACACTAAATGTAATTACATAAAATATTCCATGATAACCACTAGTGAGAAGAATCTTAAAGAAATTTAACTTATAAATAATTAACATTCCTAACAGAACTGTTATAAAAGGAATAATTCCCCTATAAAAAACCAAACCCCAGGTATCTATATTTGAAAGTCTTATGAATAGTGAGTCTGGTGTAATAAACATTACAGCAACAAAAGCCAATAATGATCCCTTTTGTTGGTGTGTAAGATTTTTCACGCTTTTAGTTCTTTCCAGAAAGTTGAGGCTAAATTTATTTTTGAGAGGTCGTAGAAAGTTTTTAATCCAGTAGGCGATGTAACATTTATATCACCATTGAGTTTTTCATCTATAAAGTCAATTCCAGCAAAGAAAATTTTATCTTTTTTCAAATCTTTGCTAATCAATTTTGATATTTTCATTTCTTTATTTGTTAATTTTATATTTATTGGTTTTGCACCTTTGCTTAAATTGCTTAAAAATGAGCCTTTTTTTGGGATTCTTGATATTGCGCCACAAACTTTACCATTTATTAAAAAAACTCTCTTATCTCCTAATTTAATCTTAGCTAAATATTTTTGACACATAATATGATTGTGTTTTTTAATAAATTTTTGAAAAAATTTTAGATCAAACTTAGTTAATAAAAATATATTGTTTCCACTATAGCTATTGATAGGTTTAACAATTATTTTTTTATGTTTTTTAAAAAATTTTCTAATTTCATCAATATTTTGTGAAAAAATGGTATCTGGCATAAATTTTTGATATTTTATGGAAAAAAGTTTTTCAGATACATTTCTTATTGCTGTTGGATCATTAATGATTTTAACTCTCTTTTTAATTTTATCTAAAATAAGAGTAGAACAAATATATTCTAAATTAAATGGTGGATCTTGGCGAATAAGTAAATATTTACACTTAACTAGTTCTAGTTTTTGTTTTTTTAAGATTTCGAAAAATCTTTTTTTTCTGTAATCAAATTTGATGAAAAATCCTTTAGCAATTATCTTAAAATTAATAATAGATAAATCTTTTGGATCATAATAGAAAATTTTATAATTTTTTTTTTGTATTTCATGAGCTAAAAAAATACTGGTATCGGTTGAAGGGTTGAGTTTAGCAGGATGATTCCCTTGAATAGCAATAATTTTATTTGTCATATAATTCAGTTAAATCTTCATTCTTAGAAAATCTAATAATCATATGATGTGCATTTGTAGTTTTATTATCAATCACTTTTTGTAAATGATTTAAAAATATGGTCTCATTCTTTGCACTTTTATTAGCTATATCTCTCTGTTCTAATCCCTTTTTAGATAAATCTAATAATACTGAAGACCAATAAAGCAGGTCTTTACCCATAAGTTGGGTATTAAAACCTTTTTGTGGTGCCTCTAAATATGCATTCATAATTTTATCAATGTCCCAATTAGAAATTAATTCATAAACCTCATCTAAATTTCCATATAACATTCCAACATTAAACGCTGGGCCTGCACATAGACAATCCCAACCACAAGTATCCATCGACCTCATTTCAATATATTTTTTAAGTCTATTTTCGGTAAAAATTGTACTTAAGTGAGTTGATAAATCATTCTCATCGGGTTGACGATTGTTAATTTCTTTAATATTTCCTGACATGAAATCACTAAAATTGTATCCTTTTCCTGAAAAATAATTTTCTTTTTGTTGTATAAATAGAATTGGAAAATTAATAACAAAATCTGCATATTTTTCAAAATCAAAGTTTTCTAAAAATAATTTAGGTAAACCACCTCGGTAAGTGTTTTGCCATACTTTTGATCGGTAAGATAAATAATTACTTTTTTTCTTTTCAACTATTGATGAATTAGCAAATAAAGCAATTGAAATAGGTACGAGAGAATTAACTATTTTAAATTTTTTTTTAAAATCTTCTTCTGAACTGTAATCTAAATTTAATTGTGTTCCACAGGTTCGATACATCATATCTAAACTTAATTTTCCACCCGAGGGCATATCTTTTGTCATCAGTTTGTATCTTTTTTTAGGATTATTGGGGATTTCATTTAATTTTGAAATTGGATCAAAACCTGCACTAACAATTTTTATATTAAGTTTTTTTGTGACCTGTTTTAGCTCAAATAAGTAATCATAAGATTCTGCGCATGCTTCATGAATATTAGTAAGTTTATCACCAGATAATTCAATTTGATTACCGGGCTCAAGAGTAATATTTTTACCACCCTTATTTAAACCAACAATATTATTGTTTTCTAATATTGGATTCCAACCAAATTCAAGCAGAGCCGAGAACATCTCCTTAATTTTTTGATAATCAATTCTCTTATTATTTTGACTATTAAATAGAAATTTTTCATGTTCGATACCAATTTTAAATTCTTTTTTATTTTTAATTCCAGACTTGAAATATTCAATTATTTGCTCTTTTTTTGTAATCACTAGTATTAGTTTTGTTTTTAATTCTTCTTTAGAAAAGAATATGGTTTTCTAGAAAAAATTTTTTTTACGATTGGTTTGAAAAATTCCAATGGTAAAGACTCATATTTAGGATCAAAAGAATTTTGATCATATTTTTCGCAAAAATCTATAGTATCTTGAAAATATTTATGATCCTTATATTTGTCTCTTCTATTTTTATCACCACCTAAATGATGAGCGTAATAATACATTTGAAATTCTCCATGTTTTTCAACTATCCAATGAGTTTTTTCTGATACATATGGTTTTAAAATTGAAGCAGCATATTCAGAATGGTTCATTGGTGCTAGTTCATCACCGATGTCGTGTAATAAACAGGCTACAACCATCTCCTCACTTTCACCATTTCTATGGGCTCTTGTAGCACTTTGAAGTGAGTGCTCGAGCCGTGATACTTGATAGCCTTCTAAAGTTTCAGTTAACCCAGACATAAATTTCAATATTCTGTCAGCAGTTTTACTAGCAAAATCTTTTTCATGTTTATCTAAAAAAAGATAATCTTCTTTAGTTCCTTCTTTCATTTCAGTAAAACTTACTTTTTTCATAATCTAATTATTTGATCCAGTGTTAAGTAATGATAATTGTGTGATTTTATTATCACCAAGTTCATCAATTGGCTTAACTGGGTAATCTCCAGTAAAGTAATGATCTGTTAGCTGAGGATAATTTTCATTTCTCTTATCAAAACCAATGGCATTATACATGCCATTTACTGACAAAAACTTTAAAGATTTAGCACCTATATAATCACAAATTTCATCATTGGTTTTATTTGCTGCTAGCAATTCTTTTTTTGTTGGCGTATCAACACCATAAAAGTCTGGATATTTTATTTCAGGACAAGCTATTCTTACATGAACTTCTTTTGCTCCAGCATCATATAACATTTTCACAATTTTGTGTGAAGTCGTGCCTCTAACCAATGAATCGTCGATTAAAATTATTTTTTTATCTTTTATTGTTGATTTATTCGCATTTAATTTTAATTTTACACCTAAACTTCTAATTTTTTGACTTGGTTCTATAAAAGTTCTTCCAACATAATGATTTCTAACTATACCGAGTTCAAATTTCATCTTTAAGTGTTGTGCAAAACCTAAGGCTGCTGCATTTCCAGAGTCTGGTACTGGGACAACAATATCAGCATCTATATCGTTTTCTCTTGCAAGTTCAGAACCAAGATTTTTTCTATGTTCATATACAGTTTTTCCGTCAAGCATGCTATCTGGTCTTGCAAAGTAAATATATTCAAAAACACAAGGCTTAACTTTTCTTGGTGGAAATGGTTTAATGCTTTCTAATTCATCATTTTCAATTAATACAATTTCACCATTTTCAACTTCCCGAACAAATTTTGCACCAATTATGTCTAATGCACATGTTTCAGATGCTAGGACATAACTATTTTTTAACTTTCCAATTACTAAAGGTCTGATACCAAAAGGATCTCTAACACCTACTAATGAAGTTTGAGTTAACATTACTAAAGCGTATCCACCTTGTATTTGAAAAATTGCATCAACAATTTTATCTATTGTTTTTGCCCGTTTTGACTTAGCTATTAATTGAACTATTGTTTCTGTATCAGATGTTGTGTAAAAAATCGCACCTTCATCAACTAATTTTTTTCTTAAAGAAATAGAATTGGTTAAATTTCCGTTATGAGCTACGCCGATTCCTCCAGCATTAGTATCAGCAAAGAAAGGCTGAATATTTCTAAGAGTATTCTCACCTGTTGTGCTATATCTATTATGTCCAATAGCATAATCTCCTTGAAGTTTTTTTAATATTTTTTCTTTATTAAAATTATCACCTACTAAACCAAATCTTTTTTCAGAAAAATATTGTTTACCATCAAAGGTAACAATACCACATCCTTCTTGACCTCTATGTTGGAGAGCATGAAGTCCTAAGGCAGTTAGTGCAGAAGCATCTTTAGTATTACTTATTCCAAATATACCACACTCTTCTTTAAGCTTAGGATCAAATATTTTCAATTTTCTCTTTAGATTTTTGATATGTTTTTTCATCAGGAAATTTTTCTAATAAATAATTACTACCTTTTTCTAAATATGGAAAGATTAATGATTTACTTAAATTTACTGGCCATTTATCGTGATTATATACAATGTGTGCAGCTGTGAAAATACATACAGAGATGATATAAGCTTTGATAAATCCAAAAAAGAATCCAAACATTGTATCTAAACCGCCAAGACCAGTGAATCGTACAGCTTTTCTTATACCTCTGTTTATCATAAGAATTAGAAATATAACGATTACAAATATAGTAATACCTAAAACTATATCTAGAACATACTCGTTATCAATTATGCCCTTCAAATAAGGTTTTGCTTTAGGGAATATTATTAATGTAATAATGTAGGCTAGAAGCCATTTAGCCATTGATAGAATACTTAAAACAAAACCTCTTTTGAAACATCCAATTAATGAAAAAATTGTAATTACTAAATATATGATGTCTATAACGTTTGTAGTTTTATAAAAATCTACAACAAAATCTTGCATCTAGTTATTTATCAAATGGTTTGACGAATAATATCAAAGAAGGCAGCAACGTTAAAACAGAAACCATAGCTAATAACATTGCTAGTCCAGTGAAAACACCAAAATAAATTGTAGGTATAAATTTTGACAAAACTAATATCGAAAATCCAAAAACTATCGTTATTGAGGTATTCAAAATGGCTTTACCAACTGTGGAGTGGCATAAAATGAGTGTTTTATTATAATCTTTAGAAGCACTAAATTCCTCCTTAAATCTGTAAATATAATGAATACTATTATCAACAGCTATTCCAATTGTAATTGCAGCTATTGTGATTGTCATCATATCCAATGGAATACCAAGTAAACCTATTATTCCTAATATAAAAAAAGCTGCTATAAAATTTGGTACTACACCAATTAGAGAAAGTTTAATATTTTTAAACAGGATTACAAACATTCCAAATATTCCTATCATTACTAAACCCAAAGTTAGTATTTGAGATTTAAAAAGACTTTGGAGTAAGTTATTAAATAAAATTAAAACACCACCAAGTTTGAAATCACTCTCTCTTAAACCTAATTCATTTTTCAAGTCATAATTAATTTTTTTAATGAGATCATTTCTTCTTAAATTTTCTTGTGAATCAATAATCCTTAGATTAATTCTTGCCTCATTATCTTTTATGGAAATATATGGATCAATTATTTCTGTCTTAATACTTTCAGGGATTTTAGAATAAAGGACACCCATTTCTAATGTTCCCAAAGGCTTATTGTTATTGAGCATTGTTGCTACATCGATTATCGATGAAAAGGATAAAACTTTTCCAACTTGAGGCAAATTATCTAGATAGTTATGCACAGAGGAAATTTTGTCTATTTTATCTTTGGTAAACCAATATTTATCATCATTTTTATTTTCTTCATCACCCCAATCTTCAAAATCATCTTCATCATCAGTTTTCTTAATTTCTTTTTTTGGAAACTTTAAAATTACTTCAAGCGGAGTTGTTCCACCTAATTTTTCATCTATAAGTTTCATTCCTTTATAAATTTCAGTTTTTTTACTAAAATAATTTATGAAACTATTTTCGACTTCTAGTCTACTTATACCGATTAAACTCAGAATGATTATTACAATAGTAAAGGAAAAAATTGTTGTGTGATTATTTAAAGAAATTTGTGCAAAGAAAGAGGTAATTCTTGAATCCTCTTGTTTTTTTAAAAATGTTTTCTCTTCTGGCATAAAATTTATTAGAGATGGAAGTAATGTAAAAGTAATAATAAATGATGTAATTAAACCCAAGGTCATCATCCATCCAAAATCAATAATTGGTTTTATTTCACTAAAGATTAAAGACAAAAAAGCAATAATAGTTGTTAAAGCAGTATATAAAATTGGCCAAAACATTTTATTAGTTGTTAAAGTAATCAGCTCTATAATTTTTTTGTTTGGATGAATTTCTTTAATTTGTAAAAATCTTGTACACATATGAATATTCATTGCCATTGTTAAAATTAACATTAATGCAATGAAGTTTGATGAAATAACTGTAACTTTCCATCCTAATAATCCAAGTAAGCCTGTCATGATTATTACCGAAAAAAAACAACTACTTATCGGAACGATAATCCAAATTAGTTTTCTAAATACATACCATAATGTTGCTATAATAAATAATAAAACACCTAATCCAAAAACCACTATATCACTTTTAATAAATGTCATCATATCGTCGGCAATCATAGGAATCCCACCTAAATTTATTTTTCCAATATCGGTGTAACTTTTAATGACATCTCTTATTTCAAGAATATTTTGATGATTTTTTTTTTTAATAGAGTCTTTATAAGCTTCAATTTCTTCTTTTGTTTTTTTTGAAATATTTTCTATTGGTTTATTATTTTTGATATTAACTATAATTCCAGAAGTTTTCCCATCCTCACTAATAACAAAATTTCTAAATACGGGGCTACTTAAAATCTCATTAAACCCTCTTTCTTTATCTATATCTTCATCTTTTAAAGTCTTAAAATTTTCCAATCTCTCTTGTAAAGGCGCATCTGAATTATTTAATAAAGGAATATCTAAAAGCGTTATAACGCTATGAACCCAGTTTAAACTTTGTATCTTATATTTTAAACTTAGAAGGTTATTTATAGAAACATCAGATATCATTCCCTCGTTAGGTGTATAAGTCAGTATTAAAAATTCCTTTGACCCATACCTATTCTTAATTTCTCTTAAATATTCAAGGTCTGGATCTCCTTCAATTAGTAACGTTTCTGATGAAGCATCTAATTTAAAATCTTTGGAATAATAGCCAAAAGTAAATAAAGCTATAACTAAAAATATCAATATCGCCCTTGGATTTTTTAAAATAGTATTTTGATAAAAATGGGCAATCATCTAACCTTTTTATATTGGAATTTAGTTAATTTGAGTATCTTTAAATTTAGTAAACATCGCCTCAAACTCTAAAAATACATTTCCAGTTGGACCATGTCTTTGTTTACCAATAATTAATTCTGCAAGATTAGACACTTCATTCATCTTTGCTTGCCATTCAGCATGTTCTACAGTTGCTGGTTTTGGCTCTTTATTTTCTAAATAATAAGATTCTCTATAAACAAACATTACCACATCTGCGTCCTGCTCTATAGAGCCAGATTCTCTCAAATCAGATAATTGAGGTTTTTTATTATCTCTCTGTTCTACTTGTCTCGATAATTGTGAAAGAGCAATTACAGGTATTGATAATTCTTTAGCAATCGCTTTTAAACCTTGAGTAATTTCTGATACTTCTTGAACTCGTCCATCTTTATAGTTTGTTGTTCCTCGCATTAATTGAATATAATCAACAATAATCATATCAAGCCCTTCTTTTCTTTTAATTCTTCTGGCTCTATTACTCATTGCTGCGATTGTTATTGCTGGTGTTTCGTCAATATAAAGTGGAAGTTCGGATATATTTTTTGAGGTCTCTATAAATTTATCAAATTGTTCATCGGAAATTTTTCCTCTTCTTATATCATTTGATTTAATTCTAGATTGTTCTGCTAAAATTCTAGTAGATAATTGTTCAGATGACATTTCTAATGAAAAAAAAGCTATAGATGATTTTTTACCACTTTCTTGCAATTTTTGAGCTGCATTAAATGCAATGTTAGTAGCTAGTGCTGTCTTCCCCATACCAGGTCTTCCTGCAATTATAATTAAATCAGATTTGTGCAGTCCTCCTAATCTGTCATCTAAATCTCTTAATCCAGTTGGTACCCCAACAATTCCCCCGTCATTTTTATAAGCAGCTGAAGCCATATCAATAGTATCTTTTAGTGCTCTATCAAATTTAATAAAAGAAGATCCAAATGAATCTTTTTCTGCTAACTTAAATAATTCTTTTTCTGAGTTTTCAATTATTTGTTGTCCACTTATATCAAGATCTCCTAACTTAGCATCATCAATAGTCTGTTCAGAGATCTTAATAAGTTCTCTTCGCACAAACATATCGTAAATTATTTTTGAATATTCAATCGCTTGTCTTACAGAAGTTGAAAATTTTGTGATCTTTACTAAATATTCTGGAACATTTAATTCATCTTTTTCATCTTCAAAATAATTTTTTAAAGTAATAGGATTAGCTAACAATCCTTTGTAAATCAAATTTTCTATTGCACCAAATATTTTTTGATGCATTGGATCGTAAAAATTATTATTTGAGATAATAATATTAATTTCATCAAAAATTTCATTTGAAACGAGTATAGAACCAATTACTGCCTGTTCCGCCTCAATATTATTTGGTAATTCTTTGAATTTATCTTTAACTATTGTTAAATTATTTTCCATAACACATTTTAGGTTACTTTAAATTTTTAATAAATTTTAAAAATTAACTGGGGAAAAAATTGTATAATTATTGAATAGTTTCAGCTGACTCAACTATAATATGTATCTCTGCATCAATCTCAGAGTGTAAAGTTATTTTAACTTTAAATTTTCCTAAAGATCGTATTTCTTTAATTGGTTGTATCAATGATGGTGTTATGTCTAATTTTTCCTTGTCTTTAATAATTTTAGAAATTTCGGTAGGTTTTACTGATCCGTATAATTCTTTATTTTCAGTGGCAAGTTTTTTTATAAAGAAATCTTTTTTATTAATCTGGTCAGCTATTTTTTTTGCTTCTTGCTTTTTTTCATTATCTTTTTTAGATAGCTGTGTTTTAATTTTTTCAACTTGATTTATATTTTCTTTTGAGGCATATAATGCCTTTTTATTAGCTATTAAAAAGTTTCTAGCGAAACCTCTCTTAACATCAATTATCTCACCTATAGATCCAATTTTCTTTATATTTTCTAGTAAAATTACTTTCATTTATAGTAAAGCTAAGTTTCTAGCTCTCTTAATTGACAAGGATAATTCTCTTTGTTTTTTTTGGCTTACATTTGTTACTCTTGAGGGTAATATTTTACCATTTTCTGATAAATATCTTTTTAACAATTTAATATTTTTGTAGTCAATTTCTGGGGCACCTTTAACTGACAATGGGCAGTTTTTTTTAAATTTATATTTATTAGGTTGAAAAATACTTAATTTTGCAAAATTGCTTTGTTTGTTTTTTTTATTTCCACTTTGTCTTTTAGGCATAATTATCTTTTAGTATTTTCCTTTTTTTCACTTTCATCTTTTTTTGAGAAAAAATTTGCTTCAAGATTAAATTTCTTTACTCTGACAGTTAGATATCTTAGTAATTTCTTATCGATTGCCTCATTTTTCTCAAGTTCATTGATCACATTACCCTTACCTTTGATTTTAAAATGAATATAGCTCCCTTTTTTATTTTTTTTAATTAAATACGCTAAGTTTAATAACCCCCAGTTTTCGGTTTTCACTATCTCACCATCATTTTTTTCAATGATATTAGAATATTTTTCTGTTAATTGTTTAATTTCACTTGGAGAAGTGTCTTGTCTTGCTATAATAGTGTGCTCGTATAAATTCATCTGATTATTTTATAAAAAATGAGGATATACTATTATAAATCTTTAATTACAATAGCAAAAACAATAAAAAAGACAGGTTTTTTAAGATGTTTTCGCTAGTATTTCCAGGACAAGGTTCCCAAACAATTGGAATGGGAAAAGATTTTTTTGAAAATTATGGTTTAGTAAAAAATCTTTTTAAAGAAGCTGATGAGTCATTGGGCACCAGTCTATCAAAAATAATTTTAGAGGGACCTAAAGATGAATTAGATCTTACTATAAATACTCAGCCAGCAATATTTCTTATAAGCTACTCAATTTTTCAGGTAATGAAAAAAGAATTCAATGTGGATCTTGATAATGCAAAATATTTTGCTGGTCATTCACTAGGAGAATATTCAGCTTTATGTGCTGCCAACTATCTGAGTTTTTCAGATACCATCAAACTTTTAAAAATTAGGGGTGATGCAATGCAAAATGCTGTCCCAAAAGGAGAAGGTGGTATGTTGGCTGTGTTAGGTTCAAAAGTTGAAATAATAGAAGATCTTTTGGACAGAAATAAGAATAATCTTATAGCACAAATTGCAAATGATAATTCTGAGGGTCAGATTGTTTTAAGTGGAAGAAATAGCGACATAGAAAAATTAATCAATGTTTTAAAATCAAAAAATATTAAAAACATAAAATTACCAGTTAGCGCTCCTTTTCATTGTCAGCTTATGAAAAATGCTACTAAAATTATGAGAAATGAAATTCAAAAATTAAATTTTCAGGAGTCAAAAAATAAGTTGATATCAAATGTGACAGCAAAAGAAATTTTAAACAAGGAAGAGCTTAAAACGCTATTAATTGACCAAATAGAGAATAGAGTTAGATGGAGAGAAAGTGTAGACCATATGATTAAAAATGGAGTAAATCATTTCATTGAAATTGGCCCTGGAAAAGTATTAACAGGTTTAATAAAAAGGATAGATAAGAACGTAAAAACTAATACAATTAATACCGAGAGTGATATAAAAGATTTAAAGTTATGATTAACTTAAAAAATAAAAATATTGTTGTAACTGGTGCATCAGGTGGAATAGGTAATTCAATAGTAAAAAAATTGAGTGAGTCTGAAGCAAATATATTAGCCACAGGAACAAAAACCGAAAAGTTAGAGGAATTAAAGTCAAAAGTTAAAAATGTTAAGATTTTAACTTTTGATATTTCTCATAGTAATAAAATTGAGGATTTTATAGAAAATGCCACAACACAACTTGGGGGCAAATTAGATTGTATTGTTAATAACGCAGGATTAACTCAAGATAATTTAGCAATTCGTATGAGCCTGGATGAGTGGAAAAAAGTAATTGATATAAATTTAACTTCTACTTTCCTCTTGAGTAAATTTGCCATTAAAAAAATGCTGAAAAATAAATCAGGAAAAATTGTAAATATTACATCTGTTGTTGGTCATACTGGAAATTTAGGCCAAGCAAACTACACAGCATCAAAAGCGGGTATAGTTGCCATGTCAAAAAGTTTAGCCATTGAGTATGCCAAAAAGAATATTAATGTTAATTGTATTTCGCCAGGTTTCATAAAAACAGCTATGACAGACAAGTTGGATCAAAAATTTAAAGAATTAATCATATCTAAAATACCATCCGCAAGGTTAGGAGAGCCTGCAGATATTGCTAATGCAGTTATTTTTTTAGCCTCTGATCAATCAAATTACATTAATGGTGAAACAATTCATATTAATGGAGGCATGTATATGGCTTGACAAACCAGGTTTTTAAACTATTAACAATTTAAACAAAAAAGGATCAATATGTCAGAAGATGTTTCAAGTAAGGTTAAAAAAATTGTTGCAGATCACCTAGGTATTGATGAAGCTAAGGTA
Source organism: uncultured Pelagibacteraceae bacterium (assembly GCA_902632665.1). Taxonomy (GTDB): domain Bacteria; phylum Pseudomonadota; class Alphaproteobacteria; order Pelagibacterales; family Pelagibacteraceae; genus Pelagibacter. Next base: position 13,745 of record CACPDT010000002.1, read on the forward strand.
ACAGATGATTCAAGTTTTATAGATGACTTAGGAGCAGATAGTTTAGATACAGTTGAATTAGTAATGGCTTTCGAGGAAGAGTTTGGCTCGGAGATATCTGATAGCGAAGCTGAAAAAATTTTAACAGTTGGCGATGCTGTTAAATTTATTGAAGGTAAAGCAAATTAGATTTTAAATGCCCATAGATCACGATGGGGTAATGATAATCTTATCTTCTCCGTCTGGAGCAGGAAAAACCACATTAGTAAATTTATTATCGAAAAAAGATAATTTTGAAATTTCTATTTCACACACAACAAGAAATCCAAGACCTAATGAAATTCCTAATAAAGATTATTTTTTTGTTAGTGAAGATGAGTTTAAAAGGCTGATTAAAAATCAAGAATTTTTAGAATATGCAAAAGTCTTTAATAATTTTTATGGCTCAACCAGAACACCAGTTATAAATAATTTAAATAATGGAAAAAATGTACTCTTCGATATCGATTGGCAGGGCGCTGATCAAATCAAAAATAAAAAATTAGATTATAAGCTAATAACTTTTTTTATATTACCCCCAAGCAAAGAAGTATTGTTTGAGAGACTATCTAATAGAGATATGAAAGATAAATTAATAGCTGATGAGCGAATGAAACAATTTGAACATGATGTATTGCATTGGATAAATTATGATTATGTTGTTATTAATAACAATTTAGATGATTGTTATGATAAAATATATAACTTAATACAGGCTGAAATAAAAAATGGTTCAAAAGATTATGATAAAGATTTTATCAGAAATCATATAGAAAAATTGACATCATAGTTTTTCGTACTCTTGTGTTAATTCATAATAAATTTCTTGTTTTAAATTATGAGGCCTTAAATTTAAATCAATCTTAATTTTGTTCAGTACTTTAGTATTATCCTGAAATAAAACTTTAAATGGTTTTTTAATTTTTTTTCTTCTTTGATTAAAAAAAATTCTAGTAATTTTCTCCAAATTTTTTGAATTTTTAAATTGTGGAAAATTTTTTTTAGGTTTAAAAAATAATAAAGAGCTATCAACTTTAGGTTTTGGAGAAAAACTACCTGGTCTAATATCACATATTTTATCAATTTCTAATTTCCAATTAGCTAAAATTGATAATCTTCCATATTTTGAGGAATTAAATTTTGAGATGATTCTATCTGCAACTTCTTTTTGAAACATAAGAATTAAAGCATCAAACCAAAAATTTTTATTTTCCAAATTAAGAATCCATTTAGCTAATATTTCTGTGGAAATATTGTATGGTAAATTTCCAAAAACAATTAATTTTTCGTTATCAAAATTTTTTTCATTTACCTTCAAGATATCATCATTTATCATTAATATTTTATCTTCAAATTTTTTTTTTAATAAATCTGCTAAGTTTTTATCTTTCTCGACAACAAGGAGTTTTTTTGGATTTTTTTTTAAGATATATGATGTAAGATTTCCTGTTCCTGGACCAACTTCAAGTATTGATTTATTATTAATTTCTATTAATGAAACGATTTTTTTAATTATATTTTCGTCTATTAAAAAATTTTGACCTAAACTCTTTTTTGCTTTGATCACTTTTTGGAGTCTAAAAAAGTTAGTGCTTTAATTAAACTCAAGGGATTAGATTTATTCTTACCCATCATTAATTCATTTGGTCCATGATCAGGGGAAACTCGTATAAACGGAAGTCCTAAAGTAATATTAATTGCATCATATTCAAATAAAGTTTTAATGGGTGTTAATACCTGATCATGATACATACCAACAACAACTCTATATTTTTCTCTATTTTTTTTTAAAAAAATTGTATCTGCTGCAAATGGTCCAAATATTCTGTAATTTAGCTTTGCTAATGATTTTATTGCAGGTTTGATAATTTTTTCATCTTCATCAAAAAAATCTGTACTTTCACAATGTGGATTTAATCCTGTAATTGCAATATGGGGTGTATGATTAAGATATTTTTTAAAAAAATTGTCTATTAATTTAATTTTCTTTTTAATCATATTTTTATTAATATTTTTTGAAACTTGTTTAATTGGTAAATGAGTTGTTAAAGGACAAACAGATAAATCTTTATTATAAATTAGCATAGCAAAATTTTTGGTCTTTGTTTTATGTGCTAAATATTCCGTAATACCTAAGTATTTTTTTTTTAAGAAAAATTTTTTTGAAATAGGGCCATTAATTAATTTATTTGAAATTTTTTTTTTTATAATTTCAATAGCAATATCAAATGATCTATTAATGTATTTATTAGATTTACTTGAAATTTTATCAAATGGTTTTTTTTGAGAAAAATTAACATCAATCAAATTTATATCTTTATTATCAAGATGATTTTTTTTCAATTCAAGTAAACTAACTAGTCTAATTTTTCTATAAATATTTAACTTTTTCATCTGCTGTTGGATTAGTCTATATGAAGCGATCAAAATGATTGGACTCTTAAATTTTTTATATTTCATAGATTTAAAAAATATTTCAGAAAAAATACTATTTGGCTCACCCGCAACTATAATGATAGGTTTATAAACCATAAATTATTAAATTTTTCTTAACTTTATTAAAATACATTCTAGAAAATTGATTAAGTTGATCATTAGTTTGAAATCTAATTACTTCCTCCATTTTGTCAGCTAAATTAAATTTTGATAAATACTCTTTTTCATCTTCAATTTTTAAAATTATAAATCCTGAAGAAGTTCTTATTGGTTTTGAATATTGTCCAGCTTTAAGTTGTGTAACTATTTTTTTTATATTTTGATTTAAATTATTTTCTTTGATCCATCCTATGATGCCTCCATTTGAAGCTGTATCCGTTTCACTATGTTTTAAAGCTGTTTTTCTAAACCCTATATCATTGATGTCAGAAAGAATTTCTTCATATCTTTTTTTAAAATTTATTTTATCATTTTCTGTAAAAACTATCTCTGAAAGTAAAAGTTCTCTTTGACTTTCTTTTTTTGAATTTTGTAAAAGTTCTTTTTTTATTTTCTTTCTGTCGATAGAAATTTTTTTATTAAATTTTTGATAGATTAGATCATTCCAAATCATTTCTATTGTAAGTTTTTCACTCACATTATTAAAATCTAAATTATTTTTTTTTAGATAAATTCTAAAATCTTCTAAAGTGTTTATATTAGTTTTAGAATATTTACCCTTAATCATATTTAATAAAAATTTATCTTCAACTTTTAATTCATCAACAAATTGCAATATCTCTATTTTTTTTATTCTATCTCTTAAGATCGAATTTTTTGATATTTCAAATAATTCTGCATCTTCTAAATTATTAATTTCTGGACTGAATACTCTTAAAAATTTTATTTCTTCATAAATATCTATAGTGGTGATTATTTCATTATCAATTTTAAATAATATTTTATTCTCAATAGTATTTGAATTTTGGATACTAAAAATTATAAATAATGAGGCTATAAATAATGTCTTTAATTTAACCAGAAAATACATCTATTTAATTTGCAAATTTTTGTTCAAATGCAGTTAATGGAATCAGTTTTATGCTAAACATAAAATCCTCTGTTGGTTGTAGATCTCTATCTTTATAATAAGTTTTATTATATTTAATGCCCGCAACTAGACAATCATTTTTATATTCATAAATTAGATCGTAGTACTCAGTCAAATCTATTTCTCTATTTTGTCTTGTTCTAAAAGTAACAAAATTTTTTTCATCAAAATTAAAAGTTGTGACATTTTCTAAAATATTTGTACTGCCGATAACACCATCTTCCTCAATATAATTAAATTTAGTTTTAAAATTATTGTTAGTTATAGTTGTGCCAAATGAGTTATATTGAATTTGATCTAGATCATGATTTATTGAAAATTCATAATTAAAGTTAATTTTGTCATTAAGATTATTTGTAAATTTACCAAAATAGTTTGAGTTTTTTTTATTCAGAGTACTATTAGATGGTATATTCTCGTTTGATTTAAATCTTAATACTTTACCAAGCTTAAATTCAAAGTATTCATTTATATTGTCAATCTTCTCTTTTTTGTAATCAAAACCCAAAGTTAAATTTTGACCCGACTCAAGTGTATCGGTCATACCAAGTCTGTTAATGTCAAAAATGTTATCATAATTAATTTGTCTATTTTCATTTTTGTAATTTTTCATTTCAGATGGATTTATTCTTAAAGACGCTATTGGATTTAAATAATCTTTATAGTTTTCACCAGAAGAAGTCATAGGAAAACTAGAAACTAACTCAAGAATATTTTTAAATTTAATTTGTGGACTAGAGTTATACTCAGAATGGTTTTTTCCTGCACTAATTGTATTTTTTAAATAATAATTAATATTATTTTTAAATCCACTTTCTGAAAAATAATCATAACTTTTTATATTTAAATTATTTATCATTCTTGATCTAAGACTATTTGTATCTTTTAGAATATTATCTCCTTGCGAAATAAAATCAAAAGATGCAAAATTATTATTACTAAAAAAACTTCTTGAGAAATCATAATAAGGCAAAACATATTGATAGCGATCACTATTATGTTTAGACAGATTTTCATACGCAGTAAGTCCAGCGCTCAAAGCAAATTTTTCACTTTCAATGTTCAGATCTATTTCGGAAGTTAAAGTATCAAAGTTATCTGGCTTAAGATCTGTATTAACTATATTGGTGTCAAAAACCTTTAAATAAGTGTCGTTACTTACTTTTTGAAATGAAATATTTAGAGAGCTTTCAATAAAATTTTCCAAATCTAAATCAATTTGATATTTAGAGAATAAATGAGTCAGTGTATTTTTTTCATTTGATTTTTTTGATTTATAACCATCTACAATATTAAAATCGCTGATAAAAAATGAATTCATATTTTGTTGTCTGTACTCATTTTGAAACATTAAAATATTTTTATCGAAAATTGTTGGTTTAAAAGTAAAATCTTTGTTTTGAGAAAAAGCGTAAAAATATGGGATTTGCAACGAGGTACCTAAAACATTTGAGTTATTAATATGTGGTATTAAAAAACCTGATTGTCTTTTTACAGTTGGACCTGGGTGGAAAAATTTCGGAAAATATAATACTGGTATATCATAAACCTTTACTAAAGCGTTATCGTAATTTATTTGTTTCTTATTTCTATCATAAGTAATTTTATCAGCTTGAATTGTCCATGGTGGACACCCTCCATTTTTTTTACAACTTGTAAATATACCTTTATTAATAGTTGTGATACCGTTTTTGCTTGATGATGAAATTCCTTCAAATCTTGGATCATTATTTTCATTACCAAATATGTCTTTTTTAAAATTTATCCTTATATCTTGAGCAATATAGGTCTGATTTTTTAAATTAAATACAGCGCTTTTAAAAAAGTATTTATCACTTAATGGTTGATTGTATTTTGTATTAATAAAAAAATCTTCACCTTTTAAAATTTCATCTTTTAATGAATAACTGAATTTTCCAATTTCGTAACGTGTTTGATTTTTATTATCTAAGATTTTAGCACCCACATTAGAACTGATAATCATTTGTTCTCTAAATATGGAAATATCTTGAGTTTTAAAATTGTAGTTATTGTCAATAGTGGCTTGTGCTTTACCTCGTATCTCTATTTTTTCATCATTTTTGAAATATGTAATATCTTTAGCAAAAAAATTATAATTATTTAGTTTATCCTCAATCGCAATATTACCTTTGGCTTTAAGAATACTTTTTACTTTATCAAATTCAAATTCGTCAGCTTTAATAATAATTCCATTATCAGTTGTTATTGTACCTCGATTTCTTCCAACTATTTTTCTTCCACTATCCAAAATTTCTATTTCGGATACATCAAAATTAATTTGATCATTACTATATACATTTAAAAAAATTAAATTTGAAATTATTAAGAAAAAAATTATAGTTTTATTTAGCATTTATATTTCTTAAAAATAAAAAGTTAATTATAGTTAGAATTGTCAAAGGAATAATTATAGAACTCACAACACTTATTTTTTCAGAAGTTCCTAAAATATAAAAGAAGTTATTTATGTAATAAATAATTACAGATAAAAAAAGTCCTATAATGATTTTAATACTTTTGTTATTAAAGGTTTTCGTATTCATCATAATTATTGCTGAAAAAATAAACATTAAAATAAAATAAAAAGGAAATGAAATTAATTTTAAAAGTTGAAGATCTATTTCTGTCAAGGAATAATTAAGTTTTTTGTAGTTTGTTCTCATCTCAATTAATTCAGTGAAAGATAAAGAGGACATATTTGAAAATAAATTTTGGATTAATTTATAATCAAAATTTGTCATTAATTTAAGGCTTTTAACAATTTCTCTGTTATTTTGTATATAAATTTCAGCATCTTTTACTACCCATTCTTTATTAGTTATATCTATCTTACTACTTTTGATGTTTCTTATAATTTCAAAATTCTCATCAAATTCAGATATATATGTATTTAAAAGTTCATTATTGTTAATAGAACTTGCATTTATCATCAGTATTTTTTCATTGTATATATCTTTGATCCATAATCCATTATTAGTGATAACAGCAAGATATTTTTTGTCTTCGGTATAGTTTGATTTTAATCCTAAATATAGATTTTTTAGATTTGAAGACAAATTATAAAAAATAGATATTATTAAGATACCTACAAAAAAAGTTGTAATAGCTAAAATAGAAAATATTTTTGTATTTTTCAGTCCTGAATATTTAAATATATTCATTTCATTGTCATTAAAAAGGGTATTAAAAAAAAATTGAGTTGATATTAAAAAAATAAATGGAAACATTTCAAAAACTAATATTGGAGTATTTATTAATGATAGATAAAGAGGAAAAAATGCTTTTACATTTGTCTGTTTAAAAAATTCTAATTCTGTAAGTAAATTTAAAATGTAGATTAAACAAAAGAAAATAAAAAAAACATTTAAAAAAGAGGACAAGTAAGTTCTAACTAAAAATTTTGTATACGTATTCATTTAATAGATCTCGAATCTTTAAGTTGTATAAAATAATTTGAATATAAACTTAATATTAAGATGACTGGAATGATAAAAAATTTAATATTTTTTAAAAAATCTTCACTAATTAATCTAATTGTCATTTCTGAAATTATTATTGTACTAAAACCGATAAAAAAAATTATTAATCTATACTTTGTATAATTAATATTTTCTTTTGATTTAAGTATAAGCAACAATGAAATTAATATTAATACAGGTATATATATAGGAATTATAATTCTTTTATATAACTCTTTAATTATGTTATCAATATTTTCCATTCTACAATTTTCAACTTCAAAATTTGTGTCTATTTTAAGAAATTTAAAATTCTTTAAGTTATGATAACATTTTATAAGATCTGTAGTTGCCACTTCTTGGGTTTTCTTATAGGTAGTAGTGTTGTCATCGAGATTACTTAAGTTAAAATCTGTTTTTTTAAATTTAAAATTGGTGATCTTGCCATTAAAGACACTAATTGTTTCACCAAAATTTAATTCTAAAAATTGATTATTACCAATTTGTTTAAACTTACCTTCTTTTGCAAAAGTAATTTGAAAGTTATCTCCAGAACCCTTTTTAAGATAAATTTCTTTAAGATTTCCAAAATCATCTTTTGAATTACTATAAATTGTTAAACCTTTAACAGCATCATTGAATATTCTTGGTTTTACAAAATTTTCTAAATAATTAATTGAAGATGTTCTCAAAAAGGATCTAGCTAAGTCTTGACTTTTTGGAACGATTGCAGCTGTAAGAAATATTTGAAATAACATTATTATAAAAGAAAATTTTATAAAAAAGTTGATAATCTCAATTTTATTAATTCCAAAATTCCAAAAAATTATTAATTCATTGTTTAATTCATACTTGCCTATTACGTATATAAAGCTAAAAAATAAAACAAAAGGAACCAATTTGCTTATAACTTTTGGAAAATTTAATATAGAAAAATTCAGATATACTAAATAATTTCGCCCATCCTCAACTATAATATCCAAAAAATTTACAGCTTGAAATACCCATATTATTATTCCTGTTGAAAAAAGAGTTATTATGAAAAAAATTAAACAATCAAAAAGAAGTTTTCGAAATAATATTTTTTTCATTGAAATCTATCGAAATATATTTATATATTTTCAACTATTAGTTTACAATTTAAATACAACTCAAAGTACATATATATAAAAAATGTCAATAAAAATAAGTATTAAAAATAGTTTAAACCAAAAATTAGTAAAAAATCATGTTTTTTTCACTAATAAAAATTTCAGAATAAATGAACTTGGCAAACTTCCAATATCTAAATATTCAAGTTTTATTAATCAGTCACTTAGCTCAAGTGAAATAGTTGATAAAGATTTTTTATCATTAGATATAAATGCTTCGCAAAAAGTTATTTTGATTAAAATTAATGATAGTCAGTCTCCATTTGATATTGAAAAAATTGGTGCTGAATTTTATGTGTATTTAAAATCAAATTTATATTTAAAAACAACCTTTTATGAACAAAACATAAGGAACACTTTTCCAAAAAATAAATTCTTTTTTGATCAATTTACACAAGGCCTTCAATTAAAATCGTATGAATTCAATAAATACAAATCTAAAAGTAAAGAAAAAAAATTTGATATAGAGATCTTAAATAAAAACAAAACTTTTCAATTTAATAGAGATAAGAAATATAAGTCACTCATTGAGGGTATAAATTTAACAAAAGATCTCGTTTCAGAACCTGGAAACATTCTTCATCCAGATGAATATGCAAAAAGATTATTTCAACTTAGAAAATTTGGTCTTAAAGTAAATGTGTTTGACAAAAAAAAATTAAAAAAGCTTGGTATGAATGCACTTCTGGGTGTAGGACAAGGAAGTATAAGAGGGTCTTATCTTGTTACTTTAGAGTGGAAAGGTGCAAGAGTAAAAAAGAAACCATTAGCATTTGTTGGAAAAGGAGTTTGTTTTGATACTGGTGGTATTTCTCTTAAGCCTGCAAAATTTATGGAAGATATGACTTATGATATGGCTGGTTCTGCCGTTGTTGTAGGTTTAATGAAAAATCTTGCACTAAGGAAAGCAAAGATAAATGCGATTGGAGTTGTTGGTTTAGTAGAAAACATGCCAGGTGGTAACGCTCAAAGACCTGGTGATATAGTAAAATCTTACAGCGGTAAGACAATCGAAGTTTTGAACACAGATGCTGAGGGCAGATTAGTTTTAGCTGATGCGCTTACTTACACAGAAAGAAAATATAAACCTGAATTAATTGTTGATTTAGCAACCTTAACAGGAGCAATAATAGTTTCTTTAGGTTCTGAATTTGCAGGACTTTTTTCAAATAACGATAAACTGTCTAAACAATTGTTTGATGTAGGTCAAAAAGTTGGAGAAAGAGTATGGAGAATGCCACTTGATAAAAATTACGATAAGTTAATCAACTCTAAAAATGCCGATATGCAAAATATTAATTATGTTGGAGGTGCTGGCTCAACTACCGCGGCACAATTTTTACAGAGATTTATCCTAAATAAAACTCCTTGGGCGCATTTAGATATTGCAGGGATGGCATTTTCAAAATATGGCGGTGCCCTAAACTCTGAGGGTGCAACAGGATTTGGAGTTAGATTATTAAATCAATTAATTGAAGATTATTATGAGTAATATCGAACAAACTTTATCAATCATAAAACCAGATGCAGTTGAAAGAAACCTAGATAATGAAATTAAACAAATGTTTATAAAGAATGGTTTCAATATACTTAAAGAAAAAAAAATCCAGATAGAAAAATCAGAAGCTGAAAAATTTTATAAAGTCCATGAGACAAAACCATTTTATAGTGACTTATGTTCATATCTTTCATCTGGTCCAATTATTGCAATGATACTTGAGAAAGTGAATGCAGTAGCTGATAACAGAAAATTAATGGGAGCAACTAATCCTAAAGACGCAGAGGAAGGTACTATTAGGAAAAAGTATGGAATTTCAATAGATAAAAATTCAGTGCATGGTTCAGATAGTGTTGAAAATGCAAAAATTGAAATTGATTTTTTTTTCAAGGATTAGCAAATATTTTATCAATAGCTCTTGGATATAAAATGTGTTCGTGTTTTAATATTTTCTTTTGAAGGGATAATGGAGTTTCTTTCTCTGATAATTTAACTCTTTTTTGGAGAACTATTCTACCTGAATCAAGTTTTGAATTGACCAAATGCACTGTACACCCCGAGTATTTTTCCTTATTTTTAATTACTCTTTCATGTGTTTTTAATCCCTTATATTTTGGTAATAAAGAAGGATGTATATTCAAAATTTTTCCTTTAAACTTTCTTATAAAATCTCCAGATAAAATCTTCATAAAACCCGCAAGACATATTAGTTTAATGCCATTTGACTTTAGATCAATTAAAGTTTTTGTTTCAAAGATTTTATTTTTATTATAATTATAAATTTTCTTTTTAATTTTATATATTTTAGAATATTTAAGACCTTTTGCTTTTGCATTATTTGAAATAATTAAAACTATTTCTATTGGAGATTTTTTTTTTAATGAAAATTTAACTAAATTCTCTAAATTACTTCCGGTACCAGAAATAAAAACTGCAGTTCTTATTTTTTTAAGACCAACTGATTTTACCATTCAATTTTATTTTTTTTGAATTTTTCGATATTTTGCCAATCACATAAGGTTTATAATCTTTAGAAAAATATTTGTTAATTTTTTTTAAATTTTTTGAATTAATAATTAGACAAAAACCAACACCACAATTAAAAGTTTTTAACATTTCGTGGTCATTTACATCATTTTTTTTTAACCATTTAAAGATTTTAAGAGGTTTTATCTTTTTTAACTCAATTTCTGCACAAAGATTATTTGGGATAACTCTTTTAATGTTGTCTGGTAAACCTCCACCAGTAATATTTGCACAACCATTTATTAGTTTTCTGTTAATGAGATTTAAAATTTCTTTAACATAAATCTTTGTTGGTTTTAGTAACTCTTTTTTTAAAAAAATATTTTTATTTATTTTTATGTTTTTTCTTTTAATGATATTTCTAACCAATGAGTAACCATTTGAATGTAAGCCACTCGATGGAATTGCTAAAATAAGGTTATTTTCTTTGACAGCATTTTTGTTTAAAATTTTTTTTTGTTCAACTAATCCAACTGCAAAACCGGCAATATCAAATTTATTTTTTTCATATGTACCAGGCATTTCAGCTGTTTCACCACCAACTAAATCACAACCAGATATATTACACCCTTTAACAATTCCTTTAATAATTGATTTTAGTTTTGGTAAATTAATTTTGTTTATCGAAATATAATCTAAGAAAAAAAGAGGGGTTGCACCTTGGACTATTAAATCATTTACACTCATTGCTACCAAATCGATACCAATAGTATCAAACTTTTTTAAAAGATTTGCTATTTCTATTTTAGTACCGACCCCATCAGTACATGCTACAATTTTAGGATTTTTTAAATTATTGGGTATGTTTGTTATAGAACCAAAACCACCTATATTATTAAACTTTTTTTTGCCTTTTTTTTTTGATGAAATCGAAGATATGAATTTTATAAACTTATCTGCAGCCTTAATATCAACTCCACTTTTTTTGTATGTTAATAGATTTTTATTCATTATTATAAAGTATGATAATTAGATTAAAAAATAGTTTATATTTTTTATATATTTTTTTTACATTTCTAGCTTTAAATATATTTTTTTTTTCCACAGATAAAGTTGAAGCAAAATCTTTTGTTGTAAATAATATTGAAATTTCAAAGCCGTTTGAAATAAAATTTGATAAAAATAAGGTAATAGATGAAGGTTTTATTGAGGCTTTTTCTCATTTAATCTCAACCATCATAGTTTCCTCTGATCAAGTAAAAATTAAAGAAACAAAATTAGCTGAAATAAAAGGAATGATAGAATCTTTCTCTGTAAAGGAGGAAAAGTTTATAGATGACACTTATTATGTAAATTTAGGTGTTGCTTTTAATAAAAAAAAAATTTTCAATTATCTAGAAAATAAAAATGTATTTCCATCAGTTCCAAATAAAAAGAAATTTTTATTACTTCCAATTATAATTGAGGAAAATAATAACAATTTAATAGCATTTTCAGAAAATAATATATTTAACAATTGGAATGAGCAAAATAAAAAATCAAATCTTCTTGAATATCTTTTGCCAACTGAGGATTTAGAGGATTTAGATTTAATTGCAAAAAATTATGATTCAATTGAAAATTTTGATTTCAAAGATATAACTAAGAAATATAATTTAGATGACTCAATTGTAACTTTAGTTTTTAAAAATAAAAATAATATAAGAATTTTATCAAGAATAACAATTGAGGATAAAGTAGTTTTAAAAAATCTTTCATTTTCTGATATTAATTTAAATAATAAGAATGATATTACAGACCTCATAAATGAATTAAAAATAACTTACGAAGATTATTGGAAAATTTTTAATAGAATAAATACTTCAATTAAATTACCAATCTTTGTTAAATTAGATAGTAATGATAATTTGAAAGTTACAAATTTTGAAAAAATATTAAATGAAATAAACTTGATATATGATTTTTTTGTTTTAAAATTTGATAAAAACCATATCTATTATCAAATTATTTTTAATGGCACTCCAAATATATTTTTGAAATTAATGAAAGATAAAAATTTTGTTTTTAACACCCGAAACAAAACATGGGTTTTACAATGAAAGATATGAGTCAAGAAATTATTAAATTTAATTATGATAGAAGTTTTAAAGAAGATGATTTTTATGTATCAAAAAGTAATAAAAAAATATTTGATTTAATAAACTCATGGCCCAAATGGGAAAAAAATTTTGTCAATATCAGTGGTGAAAAATTTTCTGGAAAGACTCATCTAACTAATATTTTTTTAAAAAGATTTAAAGGTATTAAGATAGAAGCTAATTTATTAAGTGATAATGATTTTAAAAAAATAAAAATCTTCCAAAATATTATTTTGGAAAATGTGTCTGAAAAGATTAATGAAAATTTATTTTTTACTCTTTGTAATATAGTTGAACAAGACAATAAATATTTAATTGTTACCTCTGAAAGTTCAATTGTAAATATTGATTTTAAGTTAAATGATTTAAAATCTAGATCAAAAAATTTTTTGCTACAAAATATTGATAAACCTGATGACGAACTTTTATTTGCTCTAATTTTAAAAAATTTATCTGATCGTCAAATATCAATAGATAAAAAATTAATTGATTATATTATTAAAAGAATTGATAGATCATATGGAAAAATAGTTGATTTTATATATAAAATCGACGAAGTAAGTTTAAAAAAAAAAAGATCTATAAATTTAAGTACGATTAAAGAGGTATTGGGAGAATAATTGAATAAATATAGAAGTCACAATTGTAACGAACTTAGAAAAAAAAATGTCGGGAGTAGTATTTTACTTTCAGGATGGATTAATAAGAAGCGTGATCATGGAAATCTCTTATTTTTAGATTTACGTGATAATTACGGCATTACACAATGCATAATAGATAAAGGAAATAAAAACTTCAAAGAATTAGAAAAATTACAACTTGAAACAGTTATAAAAATAGAGGGTAAGGTAGTTGATAGATCAACTGATACAATCAATAAAGAGATTGAAACAGGAGAGATTGAAGTTACTATCGAAAATTTTATTGTTTTAGGTAAGTGCAAAGAATTGCCAATGCCTGTTTTTAGCGATCAAGAATATTCTGAAGAAATAAGATTAAAATATAGATATTTAGATTTAAGAAGAAAAAAAATTCATGAAAATATTATATTGAGATCAAAAGTTATTTCTTTTATCAGAAATGAAATGAATAATTTTGGTTTTTTAGAGTTCCAAACACCAATATTAACTTCATCAAGTCCTGAGGGAGCAAGAGATTTTCTTGTGCCAAGTAGATTGAATCCAGGTAAGTTTTATGCTTTACCTCAAGCACCTCAACAATTTAAGCAACTTATAATGGTTTCGGGCTTTGATAAATATTTTCAAATCGCTCCATGTTTTAGAGATGAAGATGCTCGTGCTGATCGAAGTCCAGGAGAGTTTTATCAATTAGATTTAGAGATGTCTTTTGTTGAGCAAGAGGATATTTTTAAAGTCGTTGAGCAATTATTAGTTAATACCTTTAAAAAATTCTCAAAAAAAAAAATTATAACAGAAAAATTTCCAAGAATTACTTATAGAGATGCTCTTTTAAAGTATGGAAGTGATAAACCTGATCTTAGAAATCCACTAATAATTGAGGACATAACAGAAACTTTTACAAGAAAGGATGTTTCTTTTGATATTTTTAAAAAACTTGTGAAGTCTGGCTCAAATGTAAGATGTATTGTTACTAAGAATACGAAAGATAAGCCAAGAAGCTTTTTTGATAATATTGATAGATGGGCCAAAAATGAGGGAGCTTCTGGTCTCGCTTATTTTACTATTGAAAATGGGATTTCTGCAAAAGGACCAGTGGGTAAATTTTTTTCGAAAGAGTCTTTAGAGGAAATTATGAAAAAAACAGGCGCAAAAGTTGGAGATAGTATATTTATGGCTTGTAGTAAAAAAAAGGATTTAGAGCGAATAACTAGCTTGGCTAGAGATAAAATTGCAAAAGACTTAAATTTAATAGATGATAATGTTTTTGCATTTTGTTGGGTAGTTGATTATCCAATGTTTGAGAAAAATGACCAAACTAATAAAATTGAATTTAGTCACAATCCTTTTTCGATGCCACAAGGAGATATCAAAAAACTTAATTTTGAAAAACCTTTAGATATGTTGGCTTATCAGTACGATATAGTATGTAATGGTATTGAACTTTCATCTGGTGCTATAAGAAATCATATCCCTGAACTTATGTATAAATTATTTGCTATTGCCGGTTACGATAAAGATCAAGTTGATGAAAAATTTAGTGGAATGATTAATGCTTTAAGCTATGGTGCGCCACCGCATGGAGGAATTGCCCCTGGAATTGATAGAATAATAATGCTTTTGGCAAACGAAAAAAATATCAGGGAAGTAACTATGTTTCCTATGAACCAAAACGCTCAAGATTTAATGATGAATGCTCCTTCATCAATTGATGAGAAACAATTAAAAGAGCTTAATCTAACTCTCAAAATAAAAAAATAGATTATTTTTTGCCTTTAAGATTTATCTTTACATCTGATAAATCTACTAAATTTTTCTTATAGTTATTTCTTACAAAACCTTTACTAGTAATGTCTTTTACTATTTTCAAAAGCTGATTTTGATCATCTGAGTTTTGCTCATCAGTATTTGAAACTTCTGAATTACCAATTGAAGGTGTATGAGCTAAATCTTCTCTATTTTGATAAGAAATAGCTAATTCTCTAAAAATATAGTCTAAAATTGATGTTGCGGTTAAAATTCTATCATTTCCATGAACTTTACCGGAAGGTTCGAATTTCGTACCAACAAAAGCACTTATAAATTCATCCAGTGGAACTCCATATTGTAGACCTAAGGACACTGCTATAGCAAAATTGTTCATTAGAGCTTTAACTAATTCACCCTCTTTGCTTGTATCAATAAAAATTTCTCCAATTTTTCCATCTTCGTATTCACCAGTGTGTAAATATACTTTATGATCACCAATAGTTGCTTTTTGGATGTAGCCTTTTCTTCTATCTGGCATACTAAATCTTTTTCCTGAATTTTCTGAATTATTATTATTTGACTTGATTATATTCTCTAAATTTTTTGATGTTGATTTATTATTTGCGGTTACTACATCAATTTTCTTATTTTCAACAATTTTTTTATTATTTGGATCTAAGCTTTTGGTTTTTCTATTATCAAGTTTTACGTCTAGAACTTCAAATTTACCATCGTCACGTTTTTCTAAATTTTTAAGCTCTGTTTCATTTATATCGTCTAAAAAGTGATTAACCTTAAAAGTACAAGTGTAATATGTTTCAACTAAATATTTTGCCATTTAACCTCAGTTATTTAAAATTAATTTGAATAATGAATCAATTAATTTATATACAAAAACAAATTTTAGTCTAATTTAATTTATACAATTTTGAATTGAAAATAATAATTTTATTATGTTGACACTTATAAAAAAAATTTTCACATGGTGGAATCGAGATACTTTTGGAACCAGAATAAAAACAATTTTATTTGGTAAATTAGTGGGAACAGATCAATTAGGAAATAAATATTATCAATCCAAAAATGGAAAAAGATGGGTGATTTATGCTGCAGAAATTGACGCATCCAAAATACCAGTTGAGTGGTATTCATGGATACACTTTACTCATAATAAAATAGAAAATAATCATAAATTAAAAAAATATGATTGGCAGAAACCTCATCAAGAAAATTTAACTGGCACAGACTCAGCTTATTATCCAAATAAAAACAAAAATGCTATTCAAAAAAAATATAGGTCTTGGAAAGACTAAATTTAATTTAATTATATTTCTTTTTTTAATTGCACCTCTTTTTGCATATTCTGAGCAAAACTTGGAAGGTAGCTACACTAGTATAAAAATTTTAGATAAAATTTCCTCAAAAAATATTTTAGTCAAACTTAAAAATGGACAAGCAAAAAAACATAAAGATCTTCTTATTAAAAGTATGAAGTGTAAAAACTCTGAATTTGATGATAATCCAGAAATTACAGCTTATATTCAAGTTAGTGATCTTACAAAAAAAGATAAAGACGATGTATTTGTTTTTAATGGTTGGATGTTTTCATCAAGCCCATCTATAAATCCATTTGATCACCCTGTATATGATATTTGGTTAGTTAGCTGTTATTAAACTATCTTTTCATTGTCAAGCCAACTAACATTAAAATCAGAATTGATAAATTTTTCGTGATTTAAAAGTTTTTTATGTAAAGGAATGGTTGTCGTAATACCCTCAATAACAAATTCATCCAACGATCTATTCATTCTTTGAATAGCCTCTGTTCTGTTTCTACCGTGACAAATCAATTTACATACCATACTATCGTAATATGGGGTTACTTTATAACCTTGGAATATTGCTCCATCTACTCTTGTCCTAAAACCAGATGGTTGATGACACATACCAATGGTGCCTGGGGATGGTTGAAAATTTTTTTCTGGATCCTCGGCATTTATTCTACATTCAATAGCATGGCCCCTAGGATTTATATCCGATTGTTTAAGTGCTGTTTCACCAGTAAAAGCAATCCATATTTGTTCTTTAATTATGTCTATTCCTGTAACCATTTCTGTAACAGGATGTTCAACTTGAACTCTTGTATTCATTTCTAGAAAGTAAAATTTTCCATCTTCATAAATAAATTCAACTGTTCCAGCTCCTTGATAACCGATTTTTCTAACCATGTTTACTGTTTTATCAAATAAATCTTTTCTAATTTCATCATTTAAAACTGGACTTGGAGTTTCTTCAATTAATTTTTGATGTCTTCTCTGAACAGAGCAATCTCTTTCATGCAAATGGATTGTAGTATTTTTTCCGGCTAAAATTTGAACTTCTATATGTCTTGGATTTTGAAAAAATTTCTCAATATAAACTTCATCATTACCAAAATATTTTTTTGCCTCCGATTTTGCTGTAGAAAAAAGTGTTTCAAAATCCTCCACTTTTTTAACAATTTTCATACCTTTGCCTCCACCACCCCCAGAGGCTTTAATTAAGACAGGAAAACCAATTTTTTTACATAACTCTTTTGCTGCAGTCACATCTCTAACACCACCTTCAGATCCCTCAATGACAGGTAATCCATTTTCTTTAGCAATTTTTTTTGCTTGTATTTTGTCTCCCATCATCTCTATATGTTTTGCAGAAGCACCAATAAATTTGATTTTATTTTCTTCAAGTATTTTTGCAAAGTTTGCATTTTCGGATAAGAAACCATAACCAGGATGAACCGCTTCAGCACCGGTCAAATCTATAGCTGATAAAAGTGCAGGAATGTTCAAATAACTATTTACCGGTTGATGAGAGCCTATACAAACACTTTCATCCGCTAATTTGACGTGCATACTATCTCTATCTACGTCTGAGTGAACAGCAACAGTGGAAATTCCCCATTCTTTACAAGCCCTGATAATTCTAACTGCAATTTCCCCACGATTTGCAATCAAAATTTTTTTAAACATTACTCTAAAATGATAAGTGTTTGGCCAAACTCAACAGGTTGACCATCAGCTACTAGTATCTTTTTGACTATTCCATCAGAACTTGAAGGCACATGATTCATTGTCTTCATAGCCTCGATAATCATAACAGTGTCACCTTTTTTTATTTTTTTTCCAACTTCTACGAATTTTTTAGCCCCAGGTTCAGGCGCATGGTAAGCAGTACCAATAATTGGTGATGTAACTTCAATTCCAGAAATATTATTTTGACTTTCTGTATTTTTATTTGTGCTAATTTCTTTAGATAATGTTTGATTTGTTTGATTATTAATTGAAATATTATTTTTTGAGACTTTAATTTTGGTATCTTTTTCAGTGTATTCCAGTTCAGTAAGATTAAACTCATCCAAATAATCACTTAACTCTTTTATTATTTTTTTATCTATCTTCATTTTGAATTAGCTTTTGCATTGAAATTATGGCTAAAATATAACCATCAGTATTTAGGCCGAATATTCCACCAGTAACCACATCACTTATCAAAGATTTTTTTCTAAATTCTTCACGTTTATAGATATTTGAAATATGTACTTCAATTATAGGTTTTTTAAAAATCTCTAAAGCATCTCTAATTGCAATTGAGGTGTGAGTAAATGCAGCAGCATTAATTATCATCCCATCAAATTTTTCTCTAGCATTTTGTATTATATTAACCAATTCCCCCTCTACATTTGATTGTTCAAATTCAGTGGAAAGTCCTAATTCTTTTGATTTTGCCAAGCACTCCTCTTTAAGTTTTTCAAAAGTGAACGACCCATATTGTGATTGTTCTCTTTCACCTAATAGATTAATATTTGGACCATTAATAATAATTATTTTATTATTCATTCAGCTTTTATATACGATGAAAAAAAAAATAAAAATAAAATTAAATGGAAAATTCAAAGCTATTAATAATAATTCAACATTATTCAATATTGTTCAAAAAAACAAAATTCCATTAACGAAAGTAGCTATTGAATTAAATCAAGAAATAGTGGATAAAAAAAAAATAAAAAGCATCAACCTTAAAAATAATGATAAAATAGAAATTGTTCATTTCATTGGAGGTGGTTAAAATTGAAAAAAGATAAATTAATTATTTCTAAGAAAAATTTTAGCTCTAGACTTATTGTTGGAACCGGTAAGTATAAAAATATGCAGGAGTGTGCCAAAGCAATCAATTTATCTGGAGCCGAAATAGTCACAGTAGCTGTTCGAAGAGTAAATATTACTGATAAAAAAAAACCTTTGCTAATGGATTATATTGATCCTAAAAAAATTACTTATCTTCCAAATACAGCAGGTTGCTTTAATTCAAAAGAGGCATTAAGAACTTTAAGATTAGCACGAGAGATAGGTGGGTGGAAATTAGTTAAATTAGAGGTTTTGGGAGATAAAAAAAACTTGTTCCCAGAGATGATCGAAACACTTAAATCGACTGAGGTATTAACAAAGGAGGGATTTAAAGTGATGGTCTATTGTAATGACGATCCTTTAATGGCAAAGCGGTTGGAGAATGCAGGGGCATGTGCAATTATGCCTCTAGCTGCTCCAATAGGTTCAGGTTTAGGTATTATTAATGAAATAAATATTAGGATAATTAGGAAGCAAACAAAATTACCATTAATTATTGACGCTGGATTAGGCCAAGCTTCAGATGCCACTATAGCTATGGAATTAGGTTGTGATGGAGTTTTAGTAAATACAGCAATTGCAAAAGCACAAAAACCATTTCAAATGGCCTTGGCATTTAAGAATGCAGTAATAGCAGGTCGTCAATCTTATTTATCTGGAAGAATAAAAAAAACATTATACGGAAATCCATCTTCTCCAAAGTCAGGAATTATCTAGCTTTCTTATAAAATTTTTTTTTTCTAAAAGTTTTCTTTTTAAATTTCTTTTTGTCTTTTAATTCAATAACGTTGTTAACTTTTTGCTCTTCAAGATTTTTTAATTTTTCAAAATGTTCAATCAGTTCTATTGTTTTCTTAGATTTATTCTTAATATCAATAATATATTCAGGAATTATTAAACTATTATCAGATATTATATCAATTTTCATTTTATTCTTTTTTTCAAAGTAAGTAAGATCTTCAATAAAATTTTCTTTTAGAAAATCTGAAATTTTTTTACAGACTTTTAAGTCTACAAATTTAGCTTTATTCAAAACTGCTTTTAATTCAACTAATTTAAGAATTTTTAGTGCAAAAGACTCATCTGTTAGTTTGATATTCCATTTAACTGCACTTTCTCTTAATCTTTGTCGAGACATTTCTAAAAGACCAAAATTCGATATTCTTCCAATTTGAATTCTAGCTCGATCAGATCTACATTTTTCTTTGAGCCTTCTTTCAACCAATCTTCGATTACTATAGCTAAGCATATCAATAAAATCTATTATGATTAATCCTGATAAATCTCTTATTTTTATTTGTCTTGCTATTTCATCTGCAGCTTCAAGATTTGTATCTAAAGCAGTACTCTCTACATTTTTTTGTTTAATTGAACTTCCAGAATTTATATCTATTGAAACTAAAGCTTCAGTAGGATTAATAACCAAATAACCACCTGAATTTAATTTAATTTCACTTTCAAATATCTGATTTAGTTTTTGTTCAATACCTTCTTCAATAAATAAAGGTTTTTTTCCTCTGTACTTTTTTATCTTTTTTACATGAGAAGGCATCATCATTTTCATAAAATTTTGGGCTTTTTTATAACCTTCATTACCTTCAATAATTATATTTTTTGTATTTTCATCATACATATCCCTTAGAGTTCTTTTAATTATTTCACTTTCTTGATGTATTAATGAAGGCGCGATAGAGCTTAAAGCATTTTCCTTAATTTGATTCCAACTATTAATAAGTGTATCTAAATCATGATTAATTTCATTTTTAGTTTTATTACTTCCAGCAGTTCTTACTATTAGTCCCATCTCTTTTGGGATTTCTATTTCATTCAAAATACTTCTTATTTTTTTTCGGTCAGCAGGATTAAAAATTTTTCTCGAAATTCCTCCACCTTTGGGCGTGTTTGGCATTAGAACTATATATTTACCTGCAATAGAAATAAATGTACTTAAAGCAGCACCTTTTTGACCTCGCTCATCTTTTATAACTTGAACTAAAATTACTTGATTAGGCTTTATTACCTCTTGGATTTTGTATCTTTTAAATCTGAATTTACTTTCATATTTTTTTTCTTTTTCATTTTCTGAAATTTCTTTTTCCTCAGTTTCCTTTTTTTCTATTGGATCCATTTTTTCTAAGGGGTCTTCGATTTCCAATTTACCTTCAGCTAAATTTTCTTCCTCTTTAGCCTCAACTTTTTTTGATAGTTCTTCTCGGACTCTTTCTTCTTCTTGTTTTATTTTTTCTAAATCACTTTGAGGAACTTGATAATAATCAGATTGAATATCGTTGAAAGATAAAAAGCCATGACGCTCCCTCCCAAAATCAACAAACGCAGCTTGCAAAGATGGCTCTATTCGACTTACCTTACCTAAATAGATATTATTCTTTATTAGATTATTTTTTATGCCTTCATACTCATAGTCTTCAATTTTTTCACCTGACTTGAGTACAATTCTAATCTCATTTGGATGCGAAGCATCAATATATAAATTTTTTTCCATAACATTTTTTTTGATTGATTCATAAATTATTTAAATTTTGTTTATATTCTAATGCCTTATCTTTAACAAATTCCCATATATAATGGAAACAAAATGAGTAAAATTTTAAAGAATTTATTTATCGGTATTATTAGTTTTTCACTAATTTCATCAATAATTGTTTTGGGTGTTTTATGGAATTTTTCAAATAATATACCTGATTATAAATTTTTAAAAAATTACAAACCTCCAGTTTCGAGCAAAGTTTACTCTGGCAATGGTGATTTAGTTGCAGATTTTTCAAAAGAGAAGAGAATTTTTGTTCCTTATGGTTCAATTCCTCAAAATGTTATTAACGCTTTCTTGTCTGCTGAAGATAAAAATTTTTTTTCTCATCCAGGAGTTGATGCTAAGGGGGTTTTACGAGCAATTATAAATAACATTAAAAACGTTCTTACATCTAAAAGACTGGAAGGTGCCTCAACAATTACTCAACAAGTAGCAAAAAACTTTCTTCTAACTAATGAAGTCAGTTTAAACAGGAAAATTAAAGAGGCGATTTTAGCATTTAGAATTGAAAGAGCATTATCAAAAGAGAGAATACTTGAGTTATATTTAAATCAAATTTATCTTGGCAGTGGGGCTTATGGAGTCGCTGCTGCAAGTCTAGAGTATTTTGACAAATCAATAAAAGAACTAAATTATGAAGAAGCTGCTTTACTAGCCGCATTACCTAAGGCGCCAAGTAAATATAATCCATATAGAAATATAGAATTAGCTAAATTTAGAAGAGATTTAGTTTTAAAAAATTTATTAGACAACAACTTCATAACAAAAGAAAATTATCAAAGTTTAAAGAAAAAAAATGTCCAATTAAAAAAAACTAAAAGAGTTTATTTAGAAGATGCTCAATATTATATTGAAGACGTAAGAAAAAATATCATCGAAATTTTATCATATGAAAAAGTTTATAATCAGGGCTTTAATATAAACACACCAATAAATCTAGAATTACAAAAAATAGCAACAAACTCTTTAAGAAATGGATTAATTAAATATGATCAACGCAAAGGCTGGCGTGGACCATTATTAAATAAACCATATTCTAAAAATTGGTCTATTGGTTTAGATAAATATGATTTAGAGGATTCAATTAATTGGAAAATTGCAATAATAAAAAAGATTTCTAAATTTTCTTTAGAAATAGAAACAAAAGATAAAATTAAAGGAGTCATAAATTACAATAACATTTCGTGGACTAAAAAAGAATTAGATGAGCTATTTAAAGTAGGAGACATAATCTATGTAAAGAATATAAGGGATGATAAGTTTAGCCTTAAACAATTGCCAAAAATAAATGGTGGTATAGTTGTAATGGATCCTTTCACGGGCAGAGTCGTTGCTCTTGGTGGTGGATTTAGTTTTAAAAATAGTGAGTTTAACAGGGCCTCACAAGCTTTGCGTCAACCCGGTTCAGCGTTTAAACCATTTGTTTATGCCTTGGCTCTTGAAAATAATTATACTCCTTCTTCATTAGTTTTAGATGCACCATTAGTCTTAGATCAAGGAACTGATTTAAAAATGTGGAAGCCAGAAAATTATGGAAAAAAATTTTATGGACCATCAACTTTGAGAATTGGTTTGGAAAGGTCACGAAATTTAATGACAGTAAGAATTGCACAGAATTTAGGTGTAGATAAAGTTGCCGAATTTTCTAAAAATCTTGGAATTTATGAAAATCCTGACGAGCTTTTATCTATTTCTCTAGGTTCTGCCGAAACGACTTTGTTAAAACTTACTTCTGCTTACTCAGCTTTTGTAAATGGAGGAAAATTAGTTTCACCAATTTTGATTGATCGTGTTCAGGATAGTGAGGGAAATACAATTTTAAATAATGAAAATAGATCATGCTTAAATTGTGATAAACTTTCATATACTGGTAAAGACTTTCCTGATGTAGGAGATAATTTTAAACAGATATTCTCTGCACAAACAGCCTACCAAATTACTTCTTTATTGGAAGGTGTCGTAAAAAGAGGCACTGGAAAAAAATTAAGAGATCTAAATTTGAATCTCGCAGGCAAAACAGGAACAACTAATAAGAACACTGATGCATGGTTTATTGGTTATACTTCAAATTATGTTATAGGGGTATATGTTGGAATGGATAATCCACAACCATTAGGGAAATTTGAAACTGGTTCAAAAACAGCTTTACCAATATTTAAGGAATTTATCGAATCAGCTATAAAAAAATCTGATGCTCGACCATTTAAAGTTGCTGATGGGATTACAATGATGGTAGTTGATCCAACAACAGGTCAAAAAGCAAAATTTTCATCTAAAGATACAATTTTAGAAGCATATAAAAGCAAGAATGTTATTGATGGCAAAGTGTTATATTCAAATAATAATAGATTAGATACGAATAATATATTAAAGTTTTATTAATGGATCATAAATATACAGATTATAAAAAAGAGATAGAAAAAATAAATCAAAGAGTTAAGGAGTATCTTTGATAAAAATAAGATAGATTTAAAATTACAAAGTCATAATAAAACTATTCTTAATTCTGATTTTTGGCAGAATAAGTCTAATTCAAAAAGAATACTTAAAGAAAAAAAATTGTACGAAGACCTAATCAATTCTCACAAAAGCTCTTTAAATCAATTGAAAGACTTGGGAGATTTGTATGAACTCGCTTTAGAGGAAAATAATACAAACATACAAAATGAGGTTTTAGAAAGTATTAAGAATTTAAGAAAATTAGCGAAAAAAAATGAAATTAATTGTTTTTTATCAAACGAGTCTGATTCTTTTGATTGTTACATAGAAGTTCATGCTGGCGCTGGAGGTACTGAAAGTCAAGATTGGGCAGATATGTTGAGAAGAATGTATTTAAAATGGTCTGATAATAAAAATTATAAATCAACGTTAATAAGTGAGCATAAGGGTGATGAGGCGGGCATAAAATCCTCAACAATTAAAATTGAGGGTGATTATGTTTTTGGTTGGTTAAAAAAAGAGTCTGGAATTCACAGGTTAGTAAGAATTTCACCATTTGACTCAGGTGCAAGACGTCATACTAGTTTTGCTAGTATTTGGGTTTATCCAGTTGTGGATGAAAATATTAATATTGTAATTCAAGATAAAGATTTGAGAATTGACACATACCGATCTAGTGGTGCTGGTGGTCAACATGTCAATACAACTGATAGCGCAGTTAGGATTACACATTTACCATCTAAAATTGTGGTCCAATGTCAAAACGAAAGATCACAACATAAAAATAAAGAAACATGCATGAACATGCTTAGAGCAAGACTCTATGATTTTGAGATGAAAAGAAAAGAAAAAGAAAATGAAAATACAGAGTCGTCAAAATCTGAAATAGGTTGGGGACATCAAATTAGATCTTATGTTTTACAACCATATAGATTAGTAAAAGATAATAGATCGAACTTTGAAAGTTCTAATCCAGACAAGATTTTAGATGGAGAAATTGACGAATTTTTAGAACAATCGCTATATCGAATATAATGAAAATATTTTTTAAACTTTTTATAGCCATAATTTTAATAGTATTCATTGTTATATCATACCTAAGTATCTTTGGAATTGAGACTGATAAATTTAATAGTCAAATAACCAAAAAGATTCAAAAATTTGATAAAAATTTAAAAGTTGAATTAAATGAGATAAAATTAATTTTAGATCCATTTAAATTTAAAATTCAAGCTAAAACAATTGGCACAAATTTAATAAATCAAAGTAAAAAAATAGAAATTGAAAATATAAAAACACAACTTTCATTAAAGTCCTTAATAGAAGATAAGTTTTCAATTGAAAATTTAGAGATTTCATCAAAATCTCTTGAGTTAAAAAACCTAATTTCTTTTTTGAGATCATTTCAAAATACTCCTGAACTATTCCTAATGGAAAAAGCCATCAAAAAAGGATATTTGATTGCTGATATAAAGTTAGAATTTGATTCAAATGGAGATATCAAAAATAATTATAAGATCAATGGTCTTGTAAAAGATGTTAAATTAAATGTATTAAAAAAATACAATCTACGCAAATTAGACTTTATTTTTGACTTTAGTAAAAATAATTTTTTAGTTAAAGATCTTAATTTTAAATTTGATAAAATAGGATTTTCCTCAGAAAAAGTATCAATAAAAAAAAGGAATGATGATTTTATTGTAGATGGTACCTTTGCGCATAAAAAATCTGATTTAGATAAAAGAAATATAGATTTATTAGTCAAACCATTTTTACCAAATTTTGAAATAGAAAAAATATCATTAATTTCAAATAATAATTTTTCTTTTGAAATACAAAAAGGATTTAAATTAGAAAATTTCAAAATTAACTCAGAAATAATAGTTCATGAATTAATAATACCTAATAATTTGAAATTAAAAAAATTTTTTCCTCAACAAAAAAAAACAATTTCTCTCTTAGATCAAAAAATAAAATTACAATATGAAAAGAATAATTTTACTATTGAGGGAAATGGAAAATTAAATTATCAAAATGAAAATGATGATATAGAGTATTTTTTTTCAAATAAAAATAAAACAGAAAATTTTAAAATAACTCTAAAAATAAAAGACAATCCTTTTAAAGTTGATTATTTGAATTATAAAAAAAAGGAGAAAAATGAGGTTATTTTAAATTTTAAAGGATCAAAAAATAGAAATAATGAACTTGTAATTGAAACTTTTAATCTTAATGAAGATGAAAACTATATTAAGTTTAAAAATCTAGTCTTTAATGAAAAATTTCAAATTTTTAGATTAGATGAAGTAAATTTAGATTATCTTGATGATGATAAACAAAAAAACTCAATCAGATTAAAAAGGAATAAAAAAAAATATTTTTTAACTGGGTCTAGTTTTAATGCTGATAATTTAATTGAGGATTTGTTATCAGATGACAATAAAGATACTAAAATTATAGATATTGATAGTAATTTGAAAATTGATGTAAAAAAAATTTTTTTAGATAGCGAGTATTATTTATCAAATTTCAAAGGAGATATTTTAATCAAAAATAAAGAAATATATAAAGCTGACTTAATTGGAAGCTTTTCAAAAAATAAAAAACTAAAACTCACAATAAATAAAGATAATAATAATAAAATTACTACATTGTTTGTTGATGAGGCAAAACCTATCATAAAAAGATATAAATTTATAAAAGGTTTTGATGAAGGATCGCTCGATTTCTTCAGTTCAAAAAAATCAAAAAAATCTGTTTCACAAATAAAAATTTATGATTTTAAATTAAAAGAGCTACCTATATTGACAAAGATTCTCACGTTAGCATCCTTACAAGGTATTGCAGATATTTTATCTGGAGAAGGTATACGTTTTACAGAATTTGAAATGAATTTTAAAAATGAGGGTAATTTAATGACCATTGAGGAAATTTATGCGATTGGTCCTGCCATATCTATTTTAATGGAGGGCTATGTTGAAAAAAACAAATTAATTAGTTTGAAGGGCACATTGGTGCCAGCCACAACAATTAATAATTTTATTGGTTCATTACCTATGCTAGGTGAAATATTAGTTGGAAAAAAAACTGGTGAGGGAGTATTTGGAGTAAGTTTTAAGATCAAAGGCCCTCCAAAAAATTTAAAAACTTCAGTCAATCCTGTCAAAACTTTAACACCCAGATTTATTACAAGAACATTGGAAAAAATTAAAAAGGATTAACTTAACTCAATTTTTAAATGTCTTTTTTTTCCAACAGAAAGTTTTAAGTAATTTTGTCTGAACAATTCATGAGAAATAATCATACTTTCTTGGGATATAATTTCATCATTAAGTTTTATTGCATTTCCTTTAATAAGACGTCTAATTTCACTCTTTGAATTTTCTAGTTTAGATAAGATCACGAGATCTATAATGCTCATTTTATTTTCGATATCAGTTTTCTTAATTTTAATAGAAGGTAAATTTGAACCAAGCGAAGTTCCTGAGAAAGCCTCTTTTGCCGCTTGCTCTGAACTTTTAGCAGCATTTAAACCATGAAGCATAGTAGTTGTCTCGTTAGCTAGCCTAATTTTAAGTTTATTAATGTCTTCATCCTTCATTTTATCAATTTCTTTTGTATCTAAATCTGTGAACATTTTTAAAAATTTTATTACATCTCTGTCATCAATATTTCTCCAAAATTGCCAATAGTCATATGATGATAATAATTTTTCATCTAACCAAATAGCACCTGACTCAGTTTTTCCCATTTTTGCTCCTGAGGATAATGTAATAAGAGGGGTAGTTAAACCATAAGCTTGTTTACTGGAATATCTTTTTATTAGTTCTGTTCCATTGACAATGTTTCCCCATTGATCAGAACCTCCTATTTGTAAGGAACAATTCTCTTTTATATTTAACTCTAAAAAATCATAAGCTTGCAAAATCATATAATTAAATTCCATATAACTTAAAGATTGTTCTCTGTCCAACCTGGTCTTAACACTTTCGAAAGTAAGCATTTTATTAATTGTAAAGTGTTTTCCTATTTCTCTTAAAAATGAAATATAATTTAAACTTTTAAGCCAGGAATAATTATTTACAAAAATAGGTTTTGTTTTTGGATCATTATTGCTTAAAAACTTTTTTAATATTTTTTCAATATTTTTTGTATTTTTATCTATTTCTTTTTCAGTTAAAATTTTCCTTGTTTTGTCTTTACCAGAGGGATCTCCAATTCTAGTAGTTCCTCCACCTAATAAGACAATCGGTCTGTGCCCATATTTTTGAAGAAGTCTAAGACACATGATCTGAAGTAAGCTTCCAACATGAAGACTTTCAGCAGTACAATCAAAACCTATGTAACCTTTAATTTTTTCTTTATTTATTAATTTGGATAATTCATTTTCATTGGTGCATTGATAGAAATAGCCTCTATCTTTAAATTCTTTTAAAAATTTATCCATAAGTCTATAGTTCCACAATATACATTATTTAATAAAAAAAAAATAAGAATGGATAAGTTTTATACAGCAATGGGTCTAATGAGTGGCACTTCGTTGGATGGAGTAGATGTATCAATAATTAAGTCAGATGGTAATAAAGAATTTTCAATAATTATTGACGAATATTTCCAATATGATGAAGAATTAACCAAAAAAATACTTAAAATTAGAGATAAAATCTTAAATCCTGATGATTTGATAAAATATCAAGTTGAAATCAAAGATTTAGAAAGAGAAATAACTTTATTTCATTACAAGGCTGTTAATAAAAGCCTTGAACTATCAAAATCTGATGTTGATTTAATTGGTTTCCATGGTCAAACAATATTTCATGCTCCAGAAAAAAAAATTACAAAACAATTGGGTGACGGATTGCTATTGTCTCAACTAACAAAAAAGAAAGTTATTTATAATTTTAGACAAAATGATTTAGAAAATGGGGGGCAGGGCGCTCCTCTAGCGCCAATCTTTCATAATGCTTTAGCAAATAAATTAAATAAAAAATTTAATTGGGATTTTCCTATAAATATTCTTAATATTGGAGGTATTTCTAATGTTACTTCTACTATAGAATATAATAATTTGGACCTAGAAGAAAAAATTTTCGCCTGTGATATCGGACCTGGTAATTGTTTGATAGACGAATGGATGAGAAAAAATTCTAAAAAAGGATATGACAAAGAAGGTTTAGTAGCAAGATCTGGAAAAATAGACAAACTAATTTTAAATCAGGCTTTGGACAATTTTACTGAACAATCTAATTTTGAAAGATCTTTAGATATTAAAGATTTTGATATTTTTTTTGCAAAAGGACTATCATTAGAGGATGGTGCTGCAACCATTACTGATTTTACAGCTAAATTAATTTCTAATGGAATGAATTTTATTCACAATAAGAATAATTCCCATAAAAGTAAATGGTTAGTATGTGGTGGGGGAAGGAAAAATAGATATCTCTTAGATAGTATAAAAAATAATTTTAATAATATAAATCTTAATTCAATTGATCAATATGAAATAGACGGGGACTTTATTGAGTCTCAAGCTTTTGCTTTTTTAGCTATAAGATCATTTAAAGGTATGCCTCTTTCATTTCCAAATACAACTAGATGTGAAAAAAAAATAACTGGTGGGGTTTTAGTTGAAAATTTTTAATATAAAGCTATTTCTTTTTTAATATATTTATCAAGAGATTTTGAGAGCGCTTCCTCATTTTTTGAAAAAAAATGATTTGCTTCTGAGATTGAATGAAATTCAACTTTGATACCTTTTTGAGCACTTAATCTTTTATTAAGTTCATTAATATGTTCAACGGGTACTAGTTCATCTTTTTTTCCATAAATCATTATCCCAGAAGTTGGGCATGGAGATAAAAATGAAAAATCATAAACATTTGGTTGAGGAGAAATTGCAACAAATCTATTTATTTCTGGTCTCCTCATTAACAATTGCATAGCAATCAATGATCCGAAAGAAAAACCTGAAACCCAGCACTGAGAGTTATCAAAATTTTCTCTTTCCAACCAATCAAGAGCAGCTGCAGCATCTGCTAATTCACCTTGACCATTATCAAATTCCCCATCACTCTTCCCTACACCTCTAAAATTTACCCTACAAACTGAAAAATCATTTTCCATAAAAGTATGAAAAGTTTCTACAACAACCTTATTATTCATTGTTCCCCCATACTGAGGGTGTGGTTGTAAAACCAAAGCTATTGGTGAAGTATTTTTTTTACTCTTATAGTATTTGGCTTCAAGTCTGCCCGCAGGTCCTGGAATAAATATTTCTAATATTTTATTTTCCATAATTGTTATTGATTATTATTCTCAAAAAAAAATTAGGTTTATCACAACTGCGTGACAAAATGTTAGCTTTTTTTTACTCATGATACTTGACTAATTTAGTCAGGATTATATATACCCTTGTAAAATAAAGGAAAATGAGACTTACTTCTAAAGGCAGATATGCGGTAATGGCTTTAGTGGATCTGGCAAGATTTAATGGAATTAATCCAGTTTCTCTAAGGGATATATCTTTAAGACAAGGCATTTCGTTAGATTATTTAGAACAAATTTTTTCAAAATTGAGAAAAAAAGATATTGTTCAAAGCGTTAGAGGAACTCAAGGTGGATATATTTTAAATAAAAAAGCTAAAGAGATAAAATTAACGAATATTTTTGATGCAGTAGATGAAAAAGTGAAAACTGTTCAATGTAAAAAAGAATCAAAAAAAGGATGTAACGGAAAATCCACAAAGTGTTTAACTCACAACCTTTGGGACGAACTTGAAACTCATATAAATAACTTTTTTGATAAAAAAAGTTTAGATGATTTAGTGAAAGAAAATTTAGAGAGAAGATTATAAAATGGATACTAGAGAAAAAGATATAGAAAATTTGAAAGACTACAAATACGGTTTTACAACAGATATTGAAAATATTAGAGCACCAAAAGGTCTAAATGAAGATGTAATTAAATTCATTTCTAATATTAAAAAAGAACCTAAGTGGATGTTAGATTTCAGATTAAAAGCATTTGAAAGATTTAAACTTCTTAAAGAACCAAATTGGCAAAAACCTAAATATCCAAAAATTGATTATCAAGATTTATACTATTACTCAGCCCCAAAAAGCATGAAGGATAAACCTAAGAGCCTAGATGAATTAGACCCTAAACTTTTAGAAACTTATAATAAATTAGGAATTCCCCTTCAAGAGCAAGCAAGATTAAATGGAATAGCAGTAGATGCAGTATTTGATTCTGTTTCAGTGGCTACAACATTCAAAGGTGAACTTACAAAACATGGAATTATTTTTTGTTCAATGTCTGAAGCAATACAAAAACATCCTGATTTAGTAAAAAAATATTTAGGAACGGTAATTCCAACAACAGATCATTTTTTTGCAACATTAAATTCTGCGGTGTTTACCGATGGCTCATTTGTTTATATTCCTGAAGGTGTAAAGTGTCCGATGGAACTCTCAACGTATTTTAGAATTAACGCATCAGAAACGGGGCAATTTGAAAGAACTTTAATAATTGCTGATAAAGGAAGTTACGTGAGTTATTTAGAAGGCTGTACCGCACCAATGAGAGATGAAAATCAATTACATGCTGCAAACGTTGAATTAATAGCTCTTGATGATGCGGAAATTAAATATTCAACTGTTCAAAACTGGTACCCAGGAGATGAAAATGGAAAAGGTGGAATTTATAATTTTGTAACTAAAAGAGGATTGTGTAAGGGAAAAAATTCTAAAATTTCTTGGACACAAGTAGAGACAGGTTCTGCCATAACTTGGAAATACCCAAGCTGTATTCTTAGAGGTGATAATTCAATCGGTGAGTTTTATTCTATAGCAATTACAAATAATCATCAAAAGGCTGATACAGGTACAAAGATGATCCATCTTGGTAAAAATACCAAAAGTAAAATAATTTCTAAAGGTATTAGCGCTGGCTTTTCTGATATGACATATAGAGGATTGGTAGATATAAATTCAAAAGCAAAAAATTCCAGCAATTACACTCAGTGTGACTCACTATTAATGGGAAACAAATGTGGAGCACATACTGTTCCATATATCAAAAATAAAAACTTTGACTCAAATATCGCTCATGAAGCAACAACTTCAAAAATTAGTGAGGAACAATTACATTATTGTCAACAAAGAGGTTTAAATCCTGAAGAGGCTGTTGGATTAATCGTTAACGGATTTTGTAAAGAAGTTCTACAGCAATTACCAATGGAGTTTGCTGTGGAAGCCCAAAAACTTGTAGGTATTAGCCTAGAGGGGAGCGTAGGTTAATGTTAAAAATAAATAACTTAAACGCAAATATTGAAAATAAGTCAATTTTAAAAGGATTTTCATTAAATATAAATCCAGGCGAGGTTCACGCAATAATGGGCCCAAATGGCTCTGGAAAAAGCACTTTGTCAAACATTCTATCAGGAAAAAAAGGTTACGAAGTATCCGGAGAAATTTTATTTGAAAATAAAAATTTATTTGAACTTGAAACAGAGGAAAGAGCACACAAAGGAATATTTTTAGCCTTTCAATATCCTTTAGAAATTCCTGGGGTAAATACTAATATTTTTTTAAAAACCTCTTTAAATGCAATTAGAAAAGCTCGTGGACAAAAAGAGCTTGATGCTATTGAGTTTTTAAAACTCGTAAAAGAAAAAGCTAAAGAACTAAAATTTGATGAAGAAAAACTTAATAGGCAATTAAATGTAGGCTTCTCAGGTGGAGAGAAAAAGAAAAATGAAATTTTGCAAATGTCGATGCTGGCACCAAAACTTTCAATTTTAGATGAAACAGACTCGGGTTTAGATATAGACGCTCTTAAAATAGTTGCAGATGGTGTAAATACATTGAGGAATAAGGAAAATTCTTTTTTAATCATTACTCATTACCAAAGATTATTAGACTACATCAAGCCAGATTTTGTCCATGTTTTAATGAATGGTAGAATTATAAAATCGGGTGGTCCAGAACTTGCAATAGAGTTAGAAAAAAAAGGATACGAAAACTTTAATTAGATGAAAGAACAATTAAAAACAGATTTTGAGAAAATACAGAAAGTATCAAGTTTTTCAAGTAAAGATGTTGAGACTAAAAGATTTTACTTAAATAAATTTATTGAAAGGGGTTTTCCTAATAGAAAACTTGAGAACTGGAAGTTTTTAGATTTAGACAAAATTATAAATAAAAGCATAAATGAGCTTAGCTTTTACAATGATTACTCTACAACGAATAAAATTGATACTTCAATTTTTATTGATGGTCTTGAACATAATAAAATAATTTTTATAAATGGAAGGATTGAAAAAATTGATTTTAGCTATGAAGATAAAAATCAAATAGAAATTTTTGATAATACTAAAATAGATTACAAATTTGATGATAAAAATTCATTAATTGATTTAAACAAAGCTTTTAGTAATAAATATTTTAAGATTTTAATTAAAAAAGGTTACTCAGTAAAAAAACCATTAATTATATATCACTTAACTAATGAAAAAATGAAATCAAAAAATATTAATTTAAGACTGGATTTCGAGCTTGAGCAAAACAGTTCACTAAAGTTAATAGATTTTTTTAATGATATTACAGATACAAATTTTATGAATATTTTATATAATTTTGATATAAAAAAAGACTCAATTCTTAAAAATTATAAAATTGATAAGTCTTTAAATAAAAACATAAAGTATTCATATAATAATATAAACCAGGAAAAAAATAGTATTTCAGAAACATTTATTTTTTCAGCTAGTTCTGATTATTTTAAAAATGAAATAAATTGTAACCTCAAAGGTGAATATTCATCAGCTTTTGTGAATGGAATCTTCTCATTAAAAGATAATAAACAACACGAAATAAGAACATCAATTAATCACTTAGTTGAAAATACAAAAAGTTATCAGCTTATTAAAAGTGTGCTTGGAAAGAATTCAAAAGCTGTGTACCAAGGAAGAATATATGTGGATTCAATTGCTCAAAAAACTGACGGCTATCAATTGAGTAAAGCAATTTTGTTAGACGAAACTTCTGAATTTAACGCTAAACCAGAATTAGAGATTTATGCTGACGATGTTAAGTGCTCACACGGATCAGCATCAGGTAGTCTAAATGAAAATTCAATATTTTATTTAATGTCTAGAGGACTTAACTACAAAGAGTCAAAAGAACTTTTAATAAATGGTTTTTTATTAGATGTAGTTGAGAAAATTACTGATACTGAAATTAGAAACTTGATTAAAAATATGATCGGATTAACAGAATGAATATAAACACAATAAAAAAAGAATTCCCAATATTTGATGAAAAGATTCAAAATAATGATTTAGTTTATTTAGATAGTGCAAATTCATCACAAAAACCTAAAGTTGTTATTGATAGAATAAATGAATTTTATACGAAAGAATTTTCAAATGTTGGAAGAAGCATTCATTATTTAGCAGTTGCAGCAACTAATTTGTATGAAAATACAAGAATTTCAGTTCAAAAATACATAAATGCGAAAGATAAAAATGAGATTGTTTTTACAAAAGGTGCAACAGAAGCTCTTAACTTAGTTGCTAATACACTAGGTCAAAAATATTTAAATGAGGGCGATGAAATATTATTAACTGAATTGGAACATCATTCAAATTATGTACCATGGCACTATCTAAGAAAATCAAAAAATATTAAAATTAATTTTGCAGAAATTAATGAAGACGGCGAAATTCCAATAGAGAATATTGAAAAGAAAATTACTTCAAAAACTAAAGTAATAGCTATTAATCATTTATCTAATGTCACTGGAGCTATATTGCCAATTAAAGAGATTACTGAGATCGCGCATTCTAAAGGTATTATTGTTGTAGTTGATGGTTGTCAGGGTGCACCGCATTTAAAATTAGATATGCAAGATCTTGATTGTGATTTTTATGCAATTTCTTGTCACAAAATGTATGGGCCGACAGGATTAGGAATTTTATATGGTAAAAAAAAATGGTTAGAGGAACTTCCTCCATATCAAGGTGGTGGTGGTATGATAAAAGAGGTTAAAAAAGATCGAATTACTTATGGAGATCTCCCAAATAAGTTCGAGGCAGGAACTATGGCTACTGCCCAGGTAATAGCTTTTGATAAATCTATAAAATTTTTAGAAAGTATTGGAATAGAAAACATAATTAAACATGAGAAAGAATTAATTGAATATGGTCAAGAAATTTTAAAAAAGAATAATTCAGTTAAATTAATTGGTAATCCAAAAAATAAAGGTGGCGTATTATCTTTTACAATTGAAGGGGTACATCCACACGATATAGCAACAATTCTAGACGAAGATGGTGTAGCTATAAGAGCTGGCCATCATTGTTGTCAGATATTACACGATAAACTTGACATACCAGCAAGTGCTAGAGCGTCTGTAGGAGTTTATAATAGTAAAAGTGATTTTGATCAATTAAATGAGTCGATTAATAAATGTAAAAAAATTTTTAATTTAAAATGAATTTAAAAGAATTATATCAAGAAATAATCCTAGAACATGGTAAAAATCCCAGGAATTTGAGAAAAATAGAAAATTTTAATAAAGATGCTAAAGGAAATAATCCCTTATGTGGTGACAATGTTCACGTTTATTTAAAACTGAATGAGCAAAGAAAAGTTGAAGATATCTCTTTTGAGGGAAGTGGTTGTGCAATATCAATGGCTTCAGCCTCTATTATGACAGATTTGATTAAAGGAAAAAGCGATAATGAAGCTAAAGAAATAATTGAAGATTTTCTTGGAATGATAAAAGAAAATCCCAAATTAAAATCTACAATTCTGAAGGAGGATGATAAAACAAAATTAATGTGTCTTTCTGGTGTGAAACAATATCCTATGAGAGTTAAATGTGCCACATTATCATGGCATACTTTAATTTCAGCTATGGATGATCATGGAAAACAAGTTAGCACAGAAGAGTAACGATATGGAAATTAAGGAAAAAATTATAAATGAAATTAGAAAAATTTATGACCCTGAGTTACCTGTAAACATATATGAACTTGGTCTGATTTATGATATACAGGTGATAGGTAAAAAAGCTGAAATTAAAATGACTTTAACCACACCTAATTGCCCAGTTGCAGAGAGTTTACCAAAAGAAGTTAAGGAAGGTGCGATGCAAGTTGATGGAATTGACGATGTTGATCTTCAGTTAGTTTGGGATCCACCATGGACAAAAGATATGATGTCTGATGCAGCTAAATTGGAGTTAAATTTGTAATGAATCCTATAATCAAATTAAGTGATAATGCTGCTAATAGGATAAAAGAAATTATGTCTAGTGCTGAAAAAAATGCTCTAGGAGTAAGAGTTTCTGTCAAGTCTGGTGGGTGTGCTGGCATGTCTTATGTAATGGAATATTCTAGAGAACTAAATCCCAATGATGAGGTAATTGAAGACAAGGGTGTTAAAGTTTTTATAGATCCTGCAGCAGTAATGTATTTGCTTGGTACTGAGATGGACTATAAGACAGAGGATTTTTCGTCTACTTTTGTATTTAACAACCCTAATGAGACAGAACGCTGTGGTTGCGGAGAGTCTTTTAAAATCGACTAATTTACAGTATCCCATAAGTTGCATAGCAGTATTGCATTATATGCATAACTAGTATATGATTCTATATTATGAATAAGTTTGAATTTAAAAATCTTGTTAAAGGCCTTAAAAATTCTTTAAAAGAAAAAACTTTTTTTAAAGATTTACGTAAGGAAGTTGAAACTGGTGCTAATGGCACACAGGATTACGTTGTAAAAAAAGGTGTTAATAAGAATACTGTTGCTACAACAAGACAGTAATTAACTGCTGTAATACATCTCAAACTCAATTGGATGAGGTGCGTGTTCAAATTTATGAATTTCCTCAAATTTAAGAGCTATGTAAGCATCAATTTGATCATCAGTAAACACACCACCTTGAGTCAAAAATTCTCTATCTTTATCTAGACTTTCCATTGCTTCTCTTAGTGATCCACAAACTGTTGGTATAGCTTTAACTTCATCTGGTGGCAAATCATACAGGTCTTTATCAAAAGACTCACCAGGATGTATTTTGTTTTTTATACCATCCAGCCCCGCCATTAACATTGCAGCAAATGTTAAATATGGGTTTCCTGATGCATCTGGAAATCTAATTTCACATCTAGCACCTTTTTTGCTTAATGTGATCGGAATTCTACAAGACGCAGATCTGTTTCGTGCAGAATATGCAAGCAATACAGGAGCCTCAAAACCAGGAACTAATCTTTTGTAACTATTTGTTGTTGAGTTCGCAAAAGCATTAATAGCTTTCGCATGTTTTAAAATCCCACCAATATAATGTAAAGCAGTTTCAGATAGACCAGCATAAGCATCTCCAGAGAAAACAGGTTTATCACCTTTCCAAATTGATTGATGAATATGCATCCCCGATCCATTGTCACCAGCAACTGGTTTTGGCATAAAGGTTGCAGTTTTACCAAAAGAATGAGTTACCATCTGTACAACATATTTGTATAACTGAACATTATCTGCTTGATCTACTAATGTTCCAAAATACATTCCTAGTTCATGTTGACTTGGTGCAACTTCATGATGATGTTTTTCAACTTTTATACCAACTTCTTTTAAATTTTTAAGATATTCTCCACGCATATCTTGCTCACTATCAACTGGTGGAACAGGAAAATAACCGCCTTTTACGGGAGGTCTATGTCCCATATTCCCATTTTCATAATCTTTTCCTGAATTATACGGACCTTCTTTACTATCAATTTTAAATCCACATTCATTCATATCATTTTTTATTTTTACATCATCAAAAACAAAAAATTCTGGTTCCGGACCAAAGAAAGCTTTATCACCGATACCAGATGCTTTTAAATATTCCTCTGCTTTTTTAGCAATTCCTCTTGGATCTCTTTCATAAGGTGTCTTTTTTATAGCGTCATAAATATCACAAAATAAAACTACTGTATTATGAGAAGTAAAAGGATCTAGAAAAAATCTTGATGTATCAGGCTTTAAAATCATGTCAGACTCGTTAATTGCTTTCCATCCAGCTATTGAAGATCCATCAAAAAAAACCCCGTCTTTTAACATATCCTCGTCAACAATAGTTGAGTCCATCGTTAGATGCTGAAGTTTTCCTCTAGGGTCAGTAAATCTTAAATCAACAAATTCTGCTTCTTTATCTTTAATAAATTTTAATACGTCTTTTAAACTCATTTTTATTTCTGTTAAATTCTAAACATTGTGTTACCAAAAAAAGACTGATAAATAACGCTCTTTTAGTTAATAACACCTATGCATTTTTTACATAAGTGTTTAGTCAATAAAGTTGATTAGTAACAATTTAACGTTGAATAATGAGTATATTAGATAAAGCACCAGTTAAAAAAGTGGAAAAATTACTGAAAGAATTTGACAAAAATCAAAGTATTATTGTACTAGAAACATCAGCCAGAACGGCAGAAGAGGCAGCCTCATCTTTAGGTTGTGAAATAGGTGCTATCGTAAAAAGTTTACTTTTTAAGACAGAGAATAATTTTGTTTTATGTTTGGTGAGTGGAGATAAAAAAGTTAACCTTAATAAAGTAAAAAAAACTTTAAAAATTAAAGATGCTTCAATGGCATCAGCTGATGAGGTAAAAAGTATAACTGGATTTACAATTGGTGGTGTTTCACCGATAGGTCATCAAACTAAGATTAAAATATTTATTGATAATTCTCTAAATAGATATGAAAATCTATTTGCAGCTGCTGGACATCCAAATTGTGTATTTAAAATAACTTATAAGAATTTAAAAGAAGTAACTAATGGTTCAATTAAAGATATCGTAGAATGAAACAACCAAAATTATTAGATTATGTTTTGTTACTTTTTTTAGCACTTATCTGGGCTTCAGCTTTTTTTAACATTAAGATAGCAACTTATTCATTTGGTCCAGTTACTATCGCTTTTTTAAGAGTTTTTTTTGGTGCAATACCAGTTTTACTATTATGCTATTTTAAGAATATTAAGATTGAAGCATTTTCCAAAGATTGGCATTGGTTTGCTCTAATTGG
>CACPDT010000003.1 GCA_902632665.1 uncultured Pelagibacteraceae bacterium
GATAAAGCAAAGGAATTAAATATTAATAATATTACCGGTGGAAGAGCAGTAATTTCAGGACATATTCTGACAGAAAGAGCAGATATATTTGCAGCAAACGAAAGAGGGGCAAATTATCTTTTCAAAAATGATAATGGAAGTTTTAAAGATGTGGCGTTTGATTATAGGGTCGATGATGTAATCCAAAATGGTAGAGGAACAACCTTGTCAGATATATATTATCGTGGAAGATTGGATATTTTGAGTGGTAATTGGCTTGGTTATCATAGAGCGTACGTCTTAGAAAATAATTCATTTAAAGACATAGGAAATAAAGATTTTGATGAACCTTCAAGGATAAGAACAATAATTTCCGCAGATTTTGATAATGATGGTTATGATGAAGTTTTCATGAACAATATAGCGGAACCAAATAAATTATTTCGTATTGAGGATAATGGAAAATTTAAAGAGATAAAATTAAAGACAGGTTTAGAGGCCGAGGGATTTGGAACTGGGGCCGCAGTTGCAGACATTGATAATGATGGAATTTTAGAATTATTAGTTTCTCGTGGCGAAAGTAAAGAGCAACCATTAACTCTGTATAAAGCAAAAGTTAAAGAAAATAGTAAATATTTAAGGATTAAACCACTAAATAAATTCGGTGCACCAGCAAGAGGGGCCACTGTAACCTTAATATCTAATCAAAGAAAACATTCAAAAACAATTGATGCAGGGTCGGGTTATTTATGTCAAATGGAGCCTGTGGCACATTATGGAATTAGAAAAAATGAAAAAAATTTTAAATTAGAAATAAAGTGGACTGATGGAAAAAAAAAATTAATTGATATAAATGAGCTTAATCAAACAATTACTATAAAGCAAAAATGAAAAAAATTTTCAACTTAACTTTATTTTTAATCCTAATATTATTTCAGCTTAAGTTGTTTGCTGAGGAAAGAAACTATCATAAAGAGCTAATAACTGATTGGTCGAGAATATTTCCTGATCAAAATAGAAACGCAGCTGGTCCCAAATTCTTTAAATATATTATAGATAAAAAAATTACCTATAAAGATTTTATTGAATTTAACAAATTATATTGTTCCGTTTCAGGATCATTAATTGATCCAAATAGTGAACCAGATTTTTTATTTGTTAATGAAAGTGAAACTAATGTTAAAATTTGTGGAAATTACTATAAATGCTGTATTCCTTGTTCGTGTGATATCATGAAGTACTCCAAAGTTCAAAAAATGAAATATAAATTTGAGGATGGCATAAAAGAGTTTTTTGTTTTTACAATTAAAAATCCTTGTAATAAAAATGATTTTCCAAATAGAGTAAACAAAGATTATTTCTGCGATGGAAAAAAAATTAATGATAAACAAGTTTATAATCTTAATGACCGTATTGTAATTGGTTTATTACATGATGGAAGGAATTGTAAAAAAGACGAGATTGATTTTGTCAAAAGTCACCAGGTCACCGGCAGGTATTGCGATTTAAGAAATAACACACCATTGGAAAATTTAGATGCCGGAATGGGTGATATATTTATAAAACTTGCAAGATAGAATTTTTGAAAAATTCAAAAATAAATACAAAAAATAGTTAAATATTGTTAAAAGATTAATTCTGAGATAAAAATCAGATATTGAATATTATCATTTTGCAGCACATTAAAATTGAGGATCCAGGCTATATAAAAG
This sequence comes from uncultured Pelagibacteraceae bacterium, assembly GCA_902632665.1. Classification (GTDB taxonomy): domain Bacteria; phylum Pseudomonadota; class Alphaproteobacteria; order Pelagibacterales; family Pelagibacteraceae; genus Pelagibacter. Next base: position 1,692 of record CACPDT010000003.1, read on the forward strand.
ATCTTATGTTAGCTGATGGACTCAACCTAACTACGATCGAGCTTGATGAAGGTGAAAAAATTCCTAATGATCTAAGCAAATTTGACGGAATGTTTTGTATGGGTGGTCCGATGGATACTTTTATGGAAAAAGAATATCCTTGGCTCGTTGAAGAAAAAAAAAAAATTAAAGAATTTGTTGTTGATTTAAAAAAACCTTATTTAGGTTTTTGTTTAGGCTGTCAGTTATTAGGTGAGGTAATAGGAGGTAAGGTCGTGAAGTCTAATCCCGCAGAAATTGGGATGATGGATATAAAATTTACTAAAGAAAAAAATCAAGACAATTTATTTTCAAAATTTCCTGATAAAATTAAAAGCTTGCAGTGGCATTCTTATGAAGTTCAAGGAATTGAAAATAATCAAGACATAACCTTATTAGCTTCGTCTCCAATTACTAAATACCAAATATTCAAATATAAAGATTATGCTTATGGCATTCAATTTCATATTGAGATTAAAGATACGACAGTTAATGAATGGGGATGTGTACCAGAATATAAAAAAGCTCTTGAAGATCAATTAGGAGGTGGAGCACTAGAAAAATTTGATCAATCTGCAAAAGATAATATGACAGATATGAATAATTATTCTAAGATTCTTTATAACAATTTTAAAAAACTTTTATGAATAATAAAATTTTTGAGTGGGCAGGAGTTATTACGGCAATTTTATATTCTTTATTTGTAGCTATGAATATCGGTATAGAGTTTTTTGGTTTTTGCTTACTACTTATATCTGCAATTTTAATAGGAATTTGGGCTTACAGGGGTGGTCATAGAGGAATATTATTTTTACAATTTTTTTATGCCTCGGCTGGAATTATTGGAATGTTTAGGTGGTTTTAATTTAATGTTGAAATAATTTTTGGAATATAATTTTTAAAATTGAAAAAACCTTTATTACAATATTGCCAAGAGAATTGATCAAGTTTTCTATATAAAAAACTTATATTCACATTATCTAAATTTAAATAATCTAAATTTTCTCCAATAGTTGGGTACAACCCAACAGCTTTTTCAATCTTTTTAATTTCGCTAATATCAATAACTTCACAATCAATAGATTGATTTTCAAATCTTTGTTTCTGATCGTGGATAAGTGAAGACTTAAATTTTAGAACTTTTTCACTAAGTTTGATGCATCTATTTTCATTTTTATTCAAAACTATAAAAAATTTTTTGAATTTATTATTTTGAAAATCACTTGTTTCAAAACAGAGGTTGTTTTCAAAAATTATCAAATTATTTTGATCAATATTTTCAGGATTATTAAAATCCTGTTTTAGAATAGAGTACTTTTTTTCAGAAATTTTTGGTGGAACGTTTTCATTTAATTTAATATTGCCAAATCTGTCATTAGTAAATTTTTTGATATTCCATTCACTTGCTAAATAATGTTTTCCCTGTGTTTGGATACCTGCAACCCATCTCCATCCAAGAGTGTTTGATGCAGCATCTCCATCGTAAAGATGTTGCATAAAAAATTCTGCTCCTAATTGCCAAGGTAAATCTAGAGTAAAAATCCAAATACTAGCAAACCACATTCTTGTATGGTTATGCAAATAATTATTTTCTTTGATTTCGTTGACCCAATAGTTAAAGCATTCAATGCTTGTTTTTCCCTCAATTGCATTTTTAAAAGTCTGATTATTTTTATAACTCTCTTTAATCTTTTTTAATTCAATTAAAAAGTCTGTCCAAACATTAGGTCTTAATTCTAACCAACCCTTCCAATAAGTACGCCACAATACTTCTTGAATAAATTTTTCATTTTTTGAAAATGAAAATTTATTTAGAGATTTTTTAATAACTTCTTTTTCACTAATAATTCCGTGAGTAATATATGGAGATAAACAAGAAATATTTGACCTATTATCAGGTCCGTAATCAAAGTTTCTAAGTTTTGAATATTCTGAGAGATTGTTTTCCACAAAATAATTTAATTTGTCTAAGGCCTTAGCCCTTGAAGCTTCAAAATTCATTTTAAATTATTTCGATTTTTTTTTCTTTAGACCTAATTTATCGCTATGTCTTAATCTCAAGATTACAATAGCACCTGCAATTAAAACTATTGCTACCGCTTCATATACTAGTGCACTTGGATCCATTTCTTTTCCTTGTAGAATAATAAAACGTGCTAATGCTGTGATAGCTATAAGTAGTGGTAATGTAATACTAATTGATTGTTGATTCCAAAAAACTCTTACCATCGCTAATACTTCTAAGTAAAGAAACATCAGTAGCAAATCAGCTAAAGTTACCGATCTATTTTCAAACATTTTAAAAATTTCTATTCCAACCGCAATTACAGTGCTGATCAGAATGATACACATTAAAAGGAGTTGTAGATTTTTAGCTATCTTTTCCATTATTTATCTTTACTAAATGGTAGCCATTTTTCAAATACTGATTTTGATGAACCATCATATGGAATTGAGTAAGAATAAGGGTTTGGACTAGTCAATACCTCAATTCCTTTTGAAAAAACAAATATAAATACTATTACAAAAACGAGAACCATTATTTTAAATGGGTCAAAATTTTTTGTTTTAAAAACACTAGCTGAATTTTCCTCAGCTCTATGAAAATGTTTAAATGTCAGATAAACAGCAAATATCAAACCAATATGGGCTAAAAAAAGTCCAGTCCAGCCAAATACAAAAGTTGTATATGAAAATACGTATAAACTGAAAACTGTGGTCCAAATAAAACTTAAAACCAGTAAAATTTGCAATCTTACAGTTTTAGGCAATGACCTAAGATCATTTTTGCTATCATCAAACAAAATATTTGCTGTATCTTTCATCCAATTTTTTAAAGCTTCCATTAATTTAAATTATGTTTTTTTCAAAAATAAACAATCCCCAAATTTTTAACAAATAACTAGCTAGTTTCTTAACTTTTTTTTGTGAAAGTTTATAAATTTCTCCACATTTGATTTATTAAATGACTTATTTTCTTCAAATGAAACCTTTTTTACTGAGTAAGCTTTACTAGTAGTTGTCCTAGATTCGATAATAATGTTTCCTTTATAAAGTTTAAGTTTAACAATTCCATTAACTTTATTTTTTTTCATATCTATAATTTTTTGAAGTTTAAATCTTTCTTTAGAATACCAATATCCATTATAGATGAGTTCAGCATACCTAGGCATAATGTTATCTTTTTTATGCATTGTGTTTTTATCTAATGTGATAGATTCAATCGCTCTATGTGCATGGATTAACAATGTACCCCCTGGAGTTTCATAAACTCCTCTAGATTTGATGCCTAAGAATCTATTTTCAACAAGATCAACTCTGCCTATTCCATTTTTTCCTGCCAATTGATTTAATTTTAATAATAATTTTGCTGGTCTTAATTTTTTTCCATTAAGACCAATGGGGTCCCCATTTTTAAAATTTATTGAAATGTAAGATGCTTTATTAGGAGCTTTTTCTGGAGAAACAGTTCTTTGAAAAATAAATTCTGGTGCCGAATTTTTTGGATTTTCTAGTACTTTACCTTCAGTTGATGTATGAAATAAATTATCGTCTACTGAAAATGGAGGAGCACCTTTTTTATCTTTTGGTATAGGAATATTATGTTTCTTCGCGTAATAGATTAAATCTGACCTAGATTTTAAATTCCATATTCTCCATGGCGCAATAATTTTAATTTTGGGACCGAAATAATGATAGCCAAGCTCAAATCTTATTTGATCATTTCCTTTTCCTGTAGCACCATGTGATACAGCATATGCGGTGAATTTTTTTGCAACCTTTATTTGATCCTTTGCTATCAGAGGTCTGGCGATTGAGGTTCCTAATAAATAAACCCCCTCATAAATTGCATGACCACGGATCATTGGAAACACATAGTCTTTCACAAAAACATCTTTTAAATCATTAATAATTATTTTTTTAACACCAAATTTTCTTGCATTAGAAATAATTTTTTTTCTATTTATTTCTTGTCCGATATCTGCAGTGTAACAAATTACTTCTGCATCATAATTTTCTTGAAGCCATTTAAGAATAATAGATGTGTCTAGGCCGCCTGAGTAAGCTAATACAATTCTTTTTTTTGATTTCATTAACTAACTACAAGCTTTTTTTGCTGTGTTATATGCTTTAGTAAATCCTAATAATGAATAATGGTCGATTGTTTGAGAGCCTTTTTCATTGTATCCAGTTACCATTATTCTCGAACCCTTTTTCATAATCTTGACCATTATCTTTTCTTTTTTGTTACTAGTCATCCATGCAAAACCCTGTTGCTTAATATCAAATTTAAATTTGTTATTTCCTGAGGTCGCTAAGACAGTATTATTTTTATTAAATTCATAACCAGCGGTAGTACTGATTTCATTCGCAATTTTTTCACCAGGTCTAAATGTTACAAACAACCTAGCATCTCTTTTATTTGTTTTGGGAGATTGTAAAATTGGTGAAGACTGAGCAAAACAAACTTTACCAGATGCTTCCGCTAAAACCATTGTTTCCCAGTCTTTGTATTTTCCAATTTTTTTTAGATCTTCCCCAAAAGTATTTGAAGTAAAAAAAGTAAAAAGTATAAATATAAATAAAATCTTTTTAATCATGGACATGGATTTGGGAACATTTTTTGAATTTTGTTAATCTCATTTAAAATCTCACTTGTTAAACTTACATTTACACTTTCTATATTTGTTTTCAACTGTTCGATTGTCGTTGCACCTATTATCACACTTGTCATAAATGGCTGAATTTCACAAAACTTTAATGACATTTGAGTAAAATCAATATTGAATTTTTGCGATAACTTATAATATTCTTCAATAGCTTTTTGACCATTTTCATTTTTATATCTTGTGAAATCTTTAAATAATTTCATTCTCGATTTTTCTGGTAAATTATTATTTCTATATTTTCCTGTTAAGTATCCGAACGCTAAAGGAGAATATGCTAACAAACCACTTTTTTCTCTTACTGAAATTTCCGCGAGTCCAACTTCATAAGTTCTATTAAGTAAATTGTATGGATTTTGCACTGACATCATTTTTGGTAAATTCTTTAATTTTGATATTTCAAGGAATTTTGACAAACCCCATGCTGTTTCATTAGATAGACCAATGTATCTAATTTTACCTTGTTCAATAAATTTCTTTAAACTTTCAAGTATTTCTTCAAATGGTGTCCAATCTTTATCGTTTTCGTCATGTTCATAACCATGTTTCCCAAAAAAATTTGTATTTCTTTCTGGCCAATGAAGTTGATAGAGATCGATGTATTCTGTTTTCAATCTTTTGAGACTTTCCTCTAAAGCTTCAGAAATTTTTTTTTTCCCGAAATTATAACCACCACCCCTAATATATTTGTTTGAAGTATTACCACAAACTTTTGTTGCTATAATCACCTTGTCTCTTTTTTTGGTTTTTTGAAACCAGTTACCGATTATTCTCTCTGTTTCTCCATATGTTTCTTCTCTCATCGGAATTGAATAGATTTCTGCAGTGTCCCAAAAATTTACACCTTGATCTAGAGCATAATCCATTTGTTCAAAACCTTCTTCTTGAGTATTTTGTTCGCCCCAGGTCATAGTACCGAGACAAATTGTACTTACATCAAGATCTGTATTGCCCAATTTTTTATAATTCATGGTGATTTTATAAGTATAATTTTTTATTAATCTTTTAAGGTATCTTGAATATTTAGTAAAAGATTATATATTCAAAAAATTATGGTATTAGATAAAAAAGGTATTCTAGCGAGAGCGAAAGCAGCAGCACAAGAGACTACTGCGATTACTGATGAGGGCTTAAGAGCCTATATGTTGAAAGTTTATAACTACATGGCTACCGGAATATTACTTACAGGAATTATAGCTTTAATAACATTTAAGATGTCAGTTGTTACTGATGTAGGTGGTTCTATTGTGGCTTTAACTGAAGTTGGAAATGCCATTTATTTATCAGGTCTTAAGTGGATAGTAATGTTAGCTCCTTTGGGTGTTGTATTTTATATGAGTTTTGGGATCAACAAGATGAGTGCATCAAAAGCTCAGACAACTTTTTGGATTTTTGCTGCTTTAATGGGGTTATCACTTTCCTCGATTTTATTAGTTTACACAGGTTTAAGTGTAACAAGAGTATTTTTTATTTGTTCTGCAACTTTTGGTGCTATGAGCATTTATGGTTATACAACAAAGAGAGATTTAACTAAGTTCGGATCATTTTTAATGATGGGATTAATAGGAATTATTATTGCATCATTAGTTAATATTTTTCTTAAATCTTCAATGATGTATTTCGTGATTTCAATTTTAGGAGTCTTAATTTTTGTTGGTCTTACTGCTTATGATACTCAGAAAATAAAAAACATGTACTCTGCTAGCGACACTGGTGAGTTAATAGGTAAAAAAGCGGTAATGGGTGCTCTAACTCTTTACTTAGATTTCATTAACTTGTTTATAATGCTATTAAGACTTTTCGGTCAAAGAAGATAATTTTATTTAAAGTTTTTTCCAATTAGTATTTTTTAACAACAAATTAAGCTCTGAAGAATTCTTTAGTATTTTACCATTGGTATCAGTAATTAAATATTTTAAATTTTTACTTTTTGGCTTAAAGTTTTTGCAAATTTTATAGATAGCATTTTCAGTTGCATTTTTAAAAACATTAAATCCTACCTGTTTGCTCGAAATGTTAAGTCCATAATCTTTCCAAGAACCTTCAGAAACCATTTTTGCATATAAATCTAATATTATTTTAAGTTCACTTTTTTCAAAAAAATGATTTTCATTAAATTTTTTTTTATCAAGATTATTAACAACCAGTCTTAAATTATTCTTCATGGGTTTTATATTTATTGATTAAACCGATTTGAAAGGCTGTAAAAATGAAAGTTATTGGAAGTAAACCCCAAACTTTAAAGTTGACCCAAAATTCCTCAGATTGTGTTCTCCAGACCAATTCATTTAAGACTGCAAGTCCAAAGAAAAAATATATCCATCTTTTACTTAACAATTCCCAACCTTCGTTTGTAAGTGCTATTGATTTTCCCATTAATTTTTTTAACACAGGTTCATTAGTAAAATATCTTCCAAATATTAAAGCCAGACCAAATAAAATATTGATAATTGTTGGTTTAATGTAAATAAAAACTGGATTATCAAAATAAATTGTAAGGCCCCCAAAAAAAGTAATCAATATTCCACTCAACAGAGGAATTTTAGGTATTTTTTTTTCTAAAAACCAAACAAACACCAATGCTATAATTGTCGCAATTATAAATGGTGGAATGGCTACTCTTAAATCTTTTTCACTATCGTAATAGTAGTAAAAAAAAATTACCAGAGGTCCAAAATCAGTAAGAAACTTTAAAAAAGATTTATTCACTGGAAGAATATTAGCATAAATAATATTTTCACAAAAACTATAAATTTTTCTTATTGATTTTTATTTTTAAATACCCATACTAATCTCAATGGCAATTCAAAAAGCTAAATTCTCAATAGGCGATATCGTAAAACACAAACACTTTGAATTTAGAGGTGTGATTTATGATGTAGATTTTGAGTTTAATAATTCTGAAGAATGGTATCAATCTATTCCAAAGAATGTAAGACCAAGAAAAGATCAACCGTTCTATCACTTGTTAGCTGAAAACGATGAAATAACTTATGAAGCCTATGTATCAGAGCAAAATTTATTGACTGATGACTCTGATGAGCCAATCAAACATCCGTTAATTGAGGAAATATTTTCAGGTAAAAAAGGTTCAAGCTATTTTAAGCCATCAAATTAAGTTAATTCACTTTTTAAACACATTTAGCTCAAATCTTTGTCACAGGGTATTGTTAGATTTAATTAATTCTGATCAAGAGTGTTAAATTTTACCCTTCGTTATTATCTCCCTCTACATTCTTGATCAGATAATTATTTCGTACTAAATAACTCTAATATTAATTTTAAAAATAAAATTTTATGTTTCAATTACTAGAACCTAATAGAATTTTTTCTATAACTTCTAAAGCACCAAAATACGTTTTATTATTATTCATTTTGGTAGTCTCTATCGGTTTGACTGAGGCTTTAGTTTTCTCACCAGAGGATTATAAACAAAGTCACTCTGTAAGAATAATGTATGTTCATGTTCCCGCGGCATGGATCTCACTAGGTATCTTTTCTACTATTACTATTCTCTCTATCGTTGGTTATATATTTAAGATTAAAAATTTCTTTTTAATTTCAAAAAGTTTGGCTCCGTCAGGATTTATTTTTAATATAATTGCACTTGTAACAGGTTCTATTTGGGGAAAGCCCACGTGGGGAACATGGTGGGCGTGGGATACCAGAATTACATCTATGCTAATATTGGCATTATTTTATTTGATGTATTTAATTGCTTGGAGAATTTACGAAGACAAAGAACAAGTTTTTAAAGTAACTTCAATTATTACAATTTTAGGAATAATAAATGTTCCTATAATTAAATATTCTGTAGATTGGTGGAACACACTTCATCAGCCTGCTTCAATTAATATATTATCAAAATCTACTATTCATTCTTCGATGCTCCTTCCTTTACTGATTATGACTGCGGCATTTGCCCTATTCTCATTGCTAATTTTTTTAATGAAATATAATACAGAACTGATAAAAATTAAAAATAAGGGTTTAGACAGATTATGATAACTGAAATTTTTTATATGAACGGATATGGAATTTATGTTTGGGGTTCATTTGCTTTTACTTTTTTAAGCTTTGTATCACTGTATTTAGTAATCAAAAATCAATATGAAAGAGAAAAAAATAAGTTTATTGTTAAATTTGGAAACCTAAACTCTGAAAGAGCTGCCTCTGCTAGACTACAAAGAATTAATAGAGAGATTCTATCCAACACTTCAACTATTTAACTTTTAAACCATGTATGGTCGTAAAGTTAAACTAAGATTTTTTTTTATATTCTTAATCGCCGCTACATTAAGTTTAACGATATTCCTTATTCTAAAATCATTAGAAGAAAATGTTGTATATTTTAAATCTCCATCTGAGATAAAAACTTTATCTGAAATGCAGCAGAAAAAGATTAGAATTGGAGGAATGGTAAAAACTGACTCAATTTCTATTGTAAATAAAGAATTAAGTTTTGTTATTACAGACTTTAAAAGTGAAATTAATGTTGTTTACTCAGGATTAATACCCAACCTTTTTGAAGAAGGTAAAGGTGTTGTTGCTGAAGGATTTTTAAAAGATGAAAATTTTTTTTCAGCAACGAAAATCTTAGCGAAACATGATGAAAATTATATGCCTCCCGAAGTAAAGGCTGCTTTAGAGGAGAAATAAATTGTCAAGTTTAATTGGATATTATTCTTTAATTTTTGGTGTTGGTGTATCAATTTTAGTTATATTTTTTTCAATTAAAAATTTTAATAATACTCAAAAGTTAGATACTAAAGTAATATCATTAGTTTTCTTACAGCTTTTATTTGTGATAATAAGCTTCTCAAGCTTAATTTTATCTTTTGTTAACTCAGATTTTAGTAATGAGACAGTTTTTAATCACTCTCACACAACCAAGCCGCTTTTCTATAAAATCTCTGGGACCTGGGGCAATCATGAAGGTAGTCTATTATTATGGTTGTTAGTTTTAACATTATTTATATTTGTCTTTTTATTGAAATCAAAAGATCAACCAAAACAATATAAAATTTTAACTTTATTATTTCAGCAGATAATAATAGTTGGTTTCTTTATTTTTCTAATACAAACCTCAAATCCTTTTAATCATGTTTTTCCTGTTCCAAAAGAGGGATTAGGTTTAAATCCTATATTGCAAGACCCTGCATTAGCAATTCATCCACCAATTTTATATTTAGGCTATGTTGGAACTTCCATAATTTTTTCCTCAGCACTAGCAGCAGTTTGCTCAAATAATATTACAAAAATGTGGGCTTCACATATTAAAAAATGGGTTTTAGTTTCTTGGATTTTTTTAACTTTAGGAATTTTACTTGGATCTATTTGGGCTTACTATGAGTTAGGATGGGGAGGTTTTTGGTTTTGGGATCCAGTTGAAAATGTATCTTTAATGCCATGGTTTGCATTAACAACATTATTACATTGTGTATTAGTTTTAGAAAAAAAGCTAATTCTTACCTCGTGGGTTGTTGTGTTATCAATTGCAACCTTTACCCTAAGTATGTGCGGTACTTTTTTGGTTCGATCAGGTATTTTAAATTCTGTTCATACATTTGCCAATGATCCAGAAAGAGGTTTATATATTCTAATATTTTTATTTATTTTGATATTTCTATCTTTTTTTATTTTTTTGATTTTTCATAAAAGTGAAAACAACAATTCCAAAACTTTTTACTTATTAAGTAAGGAAACATCAATTTTAGTTAATAATTGGTTTATGATGTATTTTTTATCTGTTGTTTTAATTGGAACAATTTATCCAATATTTTTAGAGGTAATTTCATCTCAAAAAATATCTGTAGGTCCACCATTTTTTAATAAATTGATATTACCATTTTTAATTCCATTTATGTTGGCGATGGCAATAGGTCCTAAATTAAAGTGGATTAAATCAGATGTTGAAGACAAAATTTATTTAACTATATTTTTTATTATATCTCTAATTTTATCCGTATTGATAATAAGAAATTTAGATATTAACTTTCTATATAATACTATTTTAATTACAGCAGCTTTTTATTTATTTTTTATTACTTTAAGAGATTTTTTTCATAAAAAATATAGAAACTTATCACAAATTACGGCACATTTTAGTTTTAGCATTTTAATACTAAGTATTTTATTTAATAATATTTTCTCATCTGAGGTTATTACAAATTTAAAAATTAATGAAACTTACCAAGCTCAAAATTTGAAGATTAATTTTGAAAGTATTGAACAAGAAAATAAACAAAATTTCAAAGCAATTAGAGGAAAGTTTATTGTTGAGGATCAAAGTGGATTAATTGAAATCATGCAACCTGAACTAAGAATATATAACCAACCAAATATTGTAACTAGTGAAGCAGACATTAAAACTAATATATTTACTGATAAATTTATGACAATGAATTATGTCCAAAATCAAGATTATTTTAATATTCGTTATCAAGTAAAACCATTCATGATTTGGATTTGGGTTTCTACAATTCTATTGTGCTTTAGTGGTTGTTTATCTTTAATTACAAAAAAATATGAAAACTAAAATTTTTCCTTTATTTTTAATCTTTACATTCTCAATAATTTTCTTTGTTTTTTATAAGGGTTTACAAAATACAAATATTTATACACCTGAAATAAAATCAGAAATTAAAATTCCTAATTTTCACACAAATGAGTTTTTTTCAAAAAACAAAATTAATTCAGATCAGATTTTTGTAGGAAGTGAATACTATTTATTAAATATTTGGGCTTCCTGGTGTATTCCTTGTAAAGAGGAACATAAGTATCTAATAGATTTAAGTAAAAAAGAGAATATCAAAATTATTGGACAAAATTATAAAGATAATTTTGATAATGCTAAAAATTTTTTGATAAAGTTAGATAATCCCTACGATTTAATTTTTTTAGATAATGATGGCACAATAGCAATTGAATGGGGTGCGTATGGAGTTCCTGAAACCTTTTTAATTAAAAATAATCAAATAATAAAAAAAATAATTGGTCCCTTGAATGAAAAATTACTTTTTGAGATAAAAGAATTGATAAAATGAATATTTTAAAAATTTTAATTTCTGCAATTTTTTTAATTCCTTGTTTTTCTTCTGATTTAAAAGCTAAAAACTTAGAAACTGAAATAACAAAAAATTTAAGATGTTTAATTTGTCAAGGACAATCAGTGTACGACTCAGATTCTGAATTTGCTAATAGTTTAAAAATTTTAGTGGAAAAAAAATTAAATGAAGGCTTAGACGAAAAACAAATTTATGATTATCTTAAAAATAAATATGGAGATTGGATTTTGTATGATCCAGGATTTAGTAAAAATACCTATTTTCTTTGGTTATTACCTATATTGATGTTTGTATTTGGTGGTGCAATAATACTAAGGAAAGTTATATTAAAAAAAAATAAATTATGAATTACTTAAGAATTTGTTGCTTAGTGATATTGTCTTTTTTAATTTCTTCATCAATATTTGCTGAAGATACTAAAATTAGCAATGATAATACAAAGTTTAATATTTATTCAGGGATGTTTGACTTTAGTGATAATGGAAAAAAATCAACTCTAATTGGATTTCAACATCAAAATACAGATTTAAATAGAGATACTTTTCTTGGTAATCTTTCTCCCGTAACAGGATTTATGTTTACTGCTGATAGCGCAGCCTATCTGTATACTGGTATACAGGCTCAATATTCATTAGGAGCATTAAATATTATACCGAGTTTTACTCCAGGACTTTATAACAAAGGAGACGGAAAAGATCTTGGACACTTGTTAGAATTTAAAAGTGAAGTTCAGATTTCTTTAGATTTATTCCAAAATAGTCAATTAGGTTTTTCATATAATCATTTATCCAATGCAAGTTTAGGGGATAAAAATCCTGGGGCAAATAGTTATATGTTTAATTTTTTCAAAACCTTTTAAAAAACATCTTATGATAATGAGATTAAAAGATTGTCACAATTTTGGTGATTTTAGAAAACTTGCTAAGCTTAAGCTTCCATCTCCTATTTTTCATTATATTGATGGTGCAGCTGACGATGAGATTACATATGCTAGGAATACTAGTGCATTTGACGATGTAGATTTAGTTCCAAATGTTTTAAGAGGTGTTGAGAATGTTGATTTGTCTACGACGATTTTTGGTAAAAAGTTAGATTTACCATTTTATCTTTCACCAACAGCATTACAAAGACTTTTTCATTACGATGGTGAAAGAGCAGTTGGAAAAGCAGCTAAAAAATTTAATACAATGTTTGGTGTTTCTGCATTAGCAACAGTTAGTGTAGAGGAAATATCCTCTTTGATTGATACACCAAAAATGTTTCAGTTTTATTTTCACAAAGACAGAGGTTTAAATGATTCTTGTTTAGAGCGAGCTAAGGCTGCTAAATTTGATGTAATGGCTCTAACAGTTGATACCATTACAGGAGGAAATCGTGAAAGAGATTTGAGAACTGGGTTTACCTCTCCACCAAAATTGACTCTATCAAGCTTATTTAGTTTTGCGACCAAACCAATGTGGGGAATAAATTATTTAACAAAAGGTAAATTTGAATTACCTCATCTTCAAGATTTTGTCAAAGAGGGTACAAGTACAAATTCTTCCATTGGAAATTATTTTTCAACAATGTTGGATCAATCTATGAATTGGAAAGATGCTGAGAAACTTTGTTCTCAATGGGGAGGTCATTTTGCGCTTAAAGGAATAATGAGTGTAGAAGATGCAAAAAAAGCAGTTGATATTGGATGTACCGGTATAATGGTTTCAAATCACGGTGGCAGACAACTTGATGGATCGAGATCACCATTCGATCAACTTGCAGAAATTGTAGATGCGGTTGGAGATAAACTTGATGTTATATGTGAAGGAGGAATTCATAGAGGAACTCACATGCTTAAGGCATTATCACTTGGAGCAAAAGCATGTTCTGGTGGAAGACTTTATCTATATGCGCTCGCGGCAGCAGGTCAACCAGGTGTCGAAAGAGCTCTTGAATTATATAAATCCGAGTTAGTTAGAGATATGAAACTGATGGGATGTACAAAAATATCAGATCTTAATAGAAATAATCTCAGATTTAGAAAATAGTGAGCTTAAAAAATTGTTATAATTTTGACGACTTTAGAAAACTTGCGAAAAAAAAATTACCTTCACCAATATTTCATTATATTGATGGTGGGGCAGATGATGAAATAACCCTTAAAAGAAATACAAAATCTTTTGATGATTGTGATTTAGTGCCTAATATTTTAGCAAGTGTAGGGAAGCCAGATTTATCAACAACTATTTTTGGAAAAAAAATTGATATGCCACTATTTTTATCTCCTTGCGCTATGCAAAGACTTTATCATCATGATGGTGATAAAGCATCTGCTAGAGCAGCTGATAAGTTTGGAACATTTTACAGTATGTCTACGATGGCAAACAATACTATTGAAGAAATTTCAAATATTTCTGGTGGACCAAAATTATTCCAACTTTACGTTCATAAAGATCAATCAATCACTGATGATTTAATTGACCGATGTAGAAGATCAGGATTTGATGGAATGTGCTTAACAGTAGATACTTTAGTAGCTGGTAATAGAGAAAGAGATCATAGAACAGGTTTTACAACCCCTCCAAAATTAACTTTACAAAGTTTGATGAGTTTTGCTCTTCATCCTAGTTGGGTATTTAATTATCTCACACATGGGAAATTTAAATTAGCAAATGTGGCTACAAAAACAGACAAGGGTACTAATATTGCAAAATCAGTTATTGAGTATATTAATGAACAATATGATCCAGCAATGAACTGGAAAGATGCTGAATATTGTGTGAAGAAATGGAATGGACCCTTTGCACTTAAAGGTGTTATGTCTGTTGAAGATGCTAAAAGAGCAATAGATATTGGATGTAGCGCAATCATGATTTCAAATCATGGTGGAAGACAACTCGATGGATCAAGATCACCATTCGATCAAGTCAAAGCAATCTCAGATGCAGTTGGAGATAAATTGGAAATCATTTTAGATGGGGGAGTTAGAAGAGGAACTCACGTATTAAAAGCAATCGCTGCCGGCGCAAAAGCCTGTAGTTTTGGTAAAATGTTTTTGTTCTCTTTAGCCGCAGGGGGTCAACGAGGTGTTGAGCATTTACTGAAAAATATGCACGAAGAAATAAATAGAAATATGGTTTTAATGGGGTGTAAGAACTTAAAAGAGTTGAATAGTTCAAAATTAATTTATAGAAATGGCTATTAAAAAATAATATTTTATGAAGCTAGCAAAAAATTTAAATAATTTAGGAACAGAAACAGCTTTTTCAGTTTTAGCAGAAGCTAAAGCATTAGAAGCAAAAGGAAACCCCATGATACATCTGGGCTTAGGTCAACCAGATTTTAAAACTCCTAAGCATGTTGTTGATGCAGCAAAAAAAGCTTTGGACGATGGACACCATGGATATGTTTTATCTAATGGAATTTTAGAGTGCAGACAAGCTGTTACAAGATGGATTAAAAAAAGATATAGCGCTGACGTGGAAGCTGACAGAATTTTAATTATGCCGGGCGGCAAGCCAACTATGAGCTATGCTATTCAATGTTTTGGAGAACCTGGAGCAGAAATTATACACCCAACACCTGCATTTCCTATTTATGAGTCAATGATCAATTATACTGGCTCAACATCAGTACCTTATGATTTGACTGAAGACAAAGATTTAAAATTTAATCCTGAGAAAATATTATCATTAATAACTGATAAAACGAGATTACTAATATTAATAAATCCAAATAATCCCACAGGAAGTTTTGTGGAAAAATCAGAAATAGATGTATTGGCTGAAGGATTAAAAAAGCACCCGCATGTTACTATTCTAAGTGATGAAATTTATAGTAGACAAATTTTTGATAACAAAGAAATGCCATCATTTTTTAATTACCCAGAGCTAAGAGAAAGATTAATTGTATTAGAGGGATGGAGTAAAGCTTACTCTATGACAGGATGGAGATTAGGTTGGAGTTTTTGGCCTAAAGATTTAGTACCACATGTTAATAAACTTTTAATAAATAGTGTATCTTGTGTAAATGCTGCAGCACAATTTGCTGGGATAGCAGCTTTGGATGGTCCAGACGACTCAATTAACGAAATGATGGAAAAATTTACAGCTAGAAGAAATTTAATTTATAAAGGTTTAAATGATTTACCGGGTGTAGAATGCAGTTTACCTGGTGGAGCTTTTTATGCTTTCCCAAAAGTTATTGAAACAGGAATGAATGGATCTGAATTTTGTAAAAAAGCAATGCATGAAGCTGGAGTCGCAATAGTACCCGGTACTGCATTTGGGAAAACATGTAATGATTATGTAAGATTTAGTTTTGCGGCATCTAGAGATAATATTTCTCAAGCACTAGAAAATATAAAGAAAATGCTTACTAAATAAGCTGTATTTTTGATAAAATTTTTACTAATATTCTTTCAATGAACGAGCAAGTCCAAGCAGAGTTTAAAAAAATTTTTAATGGAAGATTTTCAACTTCTGAGTCAACGAGAGCAAATTATGCAAGAGGTGAAGATACATATGATCCCGTTTTGTCCCAAGCTGTAGTTTTTCCTGAAACTAATGAGGAAGTTTCTAAGGTCCTACGTCTATGTAATGACTATAAAATTCCAGTCGTACCCTTTGGTACTGGAACATCATTGGAAGGGAATGTTGTAGGTAATGAAAAAGGTATAACTATATGTCTCGAAAAAATGAATAAAATTTTGAGTGTAAATGTTGAGGACTTTGATTGTAGAGTTCAGGCATGTGTAACTAAGGAACAACTCAATGATTATTTGAGGGAGGATGGTGTTTTTTTCCCAATAGACCCTGGAGCGAATGCAGCAATAGGAGGCATGGCATCAACGTCAGCCTCAGGGACAATGGCTGTGAAATATGGAACAATGAAAACTGTAATATCAGGACTTACAGTGGTTTTGCCTAATGGCGATATTGTAAATACTGGTAGTAGAACTAAAAAAACGTCTGCAGGTTATAATTTGACCAATCTTTTCATAGGTTCTGAGGGAACTTTAGGAATAATTACAGAAATTCAATTGAGGTTATCGCCAATACCAGAGAGTATAATGTCTGCAGTTTGTCATTTTCCAACTTTAGAAAAAGCTGTCCAAACTGCTCAACAAGTTATTCAATATGGCGTTCCTATTGCAAGAATTGAAATGCTTAATAAAGATCAAATGGGTATCAGTATTAATTATTCAAAATTGAAAAACGTTGAAGCTGTACCAACTTTATTTTTTGAATTTCATGGGTCTGAGGCATCCAATAGTGAGAATATAAAAATTGTTGAGGAAATATCAAAGGATAACAATGGAAGTTCTTTTAAATGGGCAAAGGATTTGGAAGAGAGAAATAAACTGTGGAAAGCCAGATGGGATGTGTATTATTCGGTTAAAGCATTGATAAATAACGGGAGAGTTTACTCAACTGATGTATGTTTGCCAATTTCAAATATAACTGAATGCGTAAATTATGCAGAGGAACAAGCAAAAAAATTTGGGTTAAGGGCTCCAATGGTTGGTCATTTAGGAGATGGCAACTTTCATGTGCTTTTACCTTTTGATCCAGCAAAAAAAGAAACATATAATAAAATTAGAGAATTCAATGACTTGTTAATTAAAAAAGCACTTGAATTAAAGGGTACAATTACTGGGGAACATGGTGTTGGTCTTCACAAAAAAGAATATCTTTTAAAAGAACATCCTGACAATATTCCGTTAATGAAATTGATTAAAAGAAGTATTGATCAAAATAATATAATGAATCCAGGCAAAATATTTGATCTAAACTAATTGGATACTACACACATGAAAAAAATTTTGATTACGAGGAAATTAATAAAAGAAAGTGAGGATAAAGCTTCACAAACTTTTGACCCAATCTTTAATACAAATGATGAATTATACTCTCAGTCTAAAGTTATAGAAATGAGCAAAGGATGTAATGGAATTCTAACTTCTCTGACCGATAAAATGGATAAAGAAACAATCAATAAATTACCAGATACTATTAAAATTATCTCAAATTTTGCTGTTGGATTTGGAAATATTGATTTAGATGCTGCAAAACAAAAAGGTATAGCTGTTACAAATACTCCAGAAGTTTTATCTGATGCAACTGCAGAAATTGGAATACTTTTAATCTTAGGTGCGTGTAGAAGGGCATCTGAGGGAATAGTTTCGGCACAAGAAGGTGGGTGGAAGTGGTCAGCAGATTATTTGATTGGTAAACAATTAACTGGAGCAAGACTTGGTATTTTAGGAATGGGAAGAATAGGACAAAAAATTGCAAAGATAGCAAAATCTCTTGGAATGATAATTCATTATCACAATAGATCTAAGTTGAGTGAGGAAAAAGAACTTGGCGCAACTTATCACGATAGTATAAAGAGTCTGTTTTCAGTTTCCGATGTTTTGTCAATCTGTTGTCCCGCAACTAAAGAAACAGAAAATATGATAAATAAAGAAACAGTTGAATTTTTTCCCAAAGGAGCAGTGATTACTAATGTAGCTAGGGGAGATATTGTTGATGATGAGGCCTTAATTGATGCATTAAATAGGAGAAAAATATACGCCGCTGGATTAGATGTTTACAAAAATGAACCAAACCTGAATCCAGGTTATAATAAAATTAAATCAGTGTTTATTCTTCCTCATCTTGGAAGCGCAACAAAGGATACAAGAATTGCAATGGCAAACTTAGCTATTGATAATATCGATGAGTTTTTCAAAACTGGAAATTGTAAAAACAAAGTTAATTAATTCTACTCTGGATTGAATCTAATTCAACTTATGCGACATCTACGCTTTTTTTTAGAAAGACTCTACTCAGATTCTATGTTTTAATTATTAAGTTAATTAACTTTAATAGGAGTAATAATGACTAAAGAAAATAAATCGTTGAAGGTGAAAACATCTTCAAGACGTAAGTTCTTTAAAACTGCCGCTAAGACTGGTGCTTTAGCTGCAGCCGCTGTTGCAATGCCATACGTTAAGGCAAATGCTGCAACGACTTTGAAGATGCAAGCTGCATGGCCTAGTGGAGCAAACATCTTTTTCGAAATGGCTGGTGACTATTGTAACATGGTTAAAGAAATGTCTGGAGGATCTCTTCAGATTGATCTTCAACCAGTTGGAGCAGTTGTAAAGACTTCAGAAATCGGACAAGCGGTTAGTTCCGGTGTAGTAGATATGGGTCACTGGGTGACTGCATATTGGTATGGCAAAAACCCTGCTGCATCATTATTTGGAACTGGTCCTTCATATGGAATGTCATCTCAAGAAGTTATGGGATGGATGGAGTATGGTGGAGGAAGAAAATTATATGACGAAACACTTGCAAAAGTTGGTTTCGATTATGTTGGTTTTTTCCATATGCCTATGCCAGCTCAGCCTTTTGGTTGGTTCAAAAAGAACGTAACTAAGGTGTCTGATGTTAAAGGTATGAAGTACAGAACTGTTGGTTTAGCGACTAACGTTTTAACTGCAATGGGAATGGTAGTTAGACAATTACCAGGTGGTGAAATTCAACCAGCGATGAAAACTGGTTTGATTGAAGCTGCTGAGTTTAACAACCCTACTTCTGACTCTCAGTTTGGTATGCAAGATGTTTCTAAGCACTATCACTTAGGAAGCTTCCACCAATCTCAAGAGATGTTTGAGATACCAGTAAATAAAAAAACATATAATAGCTTATCACCTGCACACCAAGCAATATTAAAAAATGCTGCTTACGCTGCAAATAGTGATAACTACTTTAAAGCTTTAGTAAGATACTCAGCTGACTTAGCTAAGTTGATGAATGAGCATAAAGTTAATGTTTACCAAACTTCTGA
This sequence comes from uncultured Pelagibacteraceae bacterium, assembly GCA_902632665.1. Taxonomy (GTDB): domain Bacteria; phylum Pseudomonadota; class Alphaproteobacteria; order Pelagibacterales; family Pelagibacteraceae; genus Pelagibacter. Next base: position 21,262 of record CACPDT010000003.1, read on the forward strand.
TGAAATCTTAGCTCAACAATTAAAAGGTTGGGACAAGGTAATCGGTGACTTTAATAAGAAAGATCCTTTCTTTAAAAAAGTTGTGGATTCTCAGAAAGCATATGCAAAGAGAGTAATGAAATACTTGCTGATGAATCAGCCAAATTACAAACTTGCATATGAAAACGAGTTTGGGCCAATAGGAAAAGTTAAGTTATAATTAACTTTTATAAATTTTAATAAGGGGGCCTCGGCCCCCTTTTTATTTGATTAATTCAAAACAATTCAATAAGAATCTAATCTATGATGAGATCTTACATAAAATTTGCTGATCGCTTAAGTATATCGATGGGCAAAGCATTTTCGTGGTGTATCGTAATTTTAATGGGTGGAACATGTTATGAAGTTTTTATGGCATATGCGTTGAATGCACCAACTTTATGGAATTTTGATTTTAGTCTGCAAATGTATGGTGCAATTTTTATGATGGCAGGTGCTTATACTTTATGCACTGAAGCTCATGTCAGAGGAGATGTTATTTACAGATTATTTTCCCAAAGGGTTCAAGCTTGGATTGATATAGTTCTATATTTCATTTTCTTTTTTCCTGGTGTTATCGCTTTAGCTTTTTATGGTTATGAATACGCAGCACTTGCCTGGAAAATTAAAGAAACAAGCTGGAATAGTCCTGCACAAATCCAAATTTATATGGCAAAATCTCTTATACCTTTATCTGGTACCCTTCTAACTCTACAAGGAATTGGAGAGGTATTTAGATGTGTAATATGCATCCAAACTGGTAGTTGGCCCGAAAGAGGAACAGAAGGTGATGCTGAAGAAACTGAAAAAGTATTAATGAGAGCTGCGCAAGAGGGAAATAAAGAAGATGTTATTTAGTCTTACAAATCCAGAAGTAGCAATTATGATGATGGGGATATTTTTGTTTGCCGTCTTATTAGGTTTTCCAATTGCATTTACGTTGATGGCGATGGGATTAGGTTTTGGGTACTATGCTTACTTTGACCCAACTAAAATGGAACATCTTTTTGATAATAGGATATTTCAACTTTTTGTTCAAAATACTTATACCGTGATGGATAACAATGTATTAACTGCAGTCCCACTTTTTTTATTTATGGGATATTTGGTTGAAAGAGCTGGTATTGTAGCAAAATTGTTTTTTGCAATTAGATTAGCATCTCATAAACTTCCAGCTTCGATGGCTGTAGCAGCATTGATTACTTGCGCATTATTTTCAACTGCAACAGGGATTATCGGAGCAGTGGTAACATTAATGGGTCTTCTTGCTTGGCCAGCTATGATTAAGGCAGGTTATGATAAAAAATTTGCATCAGGTATTATTTGCTCAGGTGGTTGTTTAGGAATTCTAATTCCACCAAGTATAATGTTAATTGTCTATTCTGTCATCGCACAATTGTCACCACTAAGATTATTTGCAGCTGCAATTTTTCCTGGATTAATGTTAGCAGGACTTTACATAGCATACGCAGTGTTCAGAGCATGGCTCAATCCGTCTATTGCTCCTAAACCCGCAGCTGAAGAGATACCGCCTACTGCAGTAATTTTGAAAGAAGTTCTTATTTCTTTTTTACCTTTGTTTTCTCTAATAATCTTAGTTTTAGGTACAATTTTAGCTGGTATCGCAACACCTGCTGAAGCTGCTGCTGTTGGTGCATTTGGATCATTAGTACTTTCATATTTTTATAAAACTTTAAAATGGAAAAACTTTAAAGAATCTGTGTTTCTTACTGCAAAGACTACTGCGATGATAATGTGGTTATTTATTGGTTCTTGGACCTTCGCTTCAGTTTTTTCTTATCTTGGAGGTCATGAAGTTTTTGAACATTTCTTTAAATCCTTAAATCTACAACCATGGCAATTTTTAGTTATTACTCAATTAATAATTTTTTTACTAGGGTGGCCTTTAGAATGGACAGAGATTTTGATCATCTTTGTTCCAATTTTTTTACCTCTAGTTGAGTTTTTTGGAGTTAACCCTTATTTCTTTGCAATGTTAATTGCTTTAAATTTACAAACTTCATTTTTGACGCCACCTATGGCAATGTCAGCATATTATTTGAAAGGGGTCCAATCAAAAAATGTTGAACTAATGCAAATCTTTAGTGGAATAATGCCATTTTTGGGAATTGTAATACTAGCAATGGTTTTAATGTACCTATTTCCAGGAATAGCACTTTGGTTACCAGAGACATTATTTGCAAATTAATTTTAAATGACAGATATATTTTCTTTAAGTCTTGAGGAATTAGCAAATAAAATTAAAGATGCTCAACTTACCTCTGTCGAAGTTTGTGAAAAATATCTTGAGAGAATAAATAAGTTTGAAAAAGATGTTAAGGCCTGGGCTCATTTTGATAAAAAAATTTTATTAGAAAAAGCTGCTGAGGCTGATGATCATAGAAGATCCGGAAAGCCGGTTGGGCTTCTACATGGTGTGCCTATAGCCATCAAAGATATAATTGGAACTGTTGATATGCCAACTGAGTGTGGAACAGTTATTAGAAAAGGTAAATCGTATTCCCAAAATGCTGAAATTGTTGACCTGCTTCATGCTTCAGGAGCAATTGTAATGGGAAAAACTGCAACCTCAGAACTTGCCTATTTAGGGCCTCCAGCAACTACCAATCCACATGACAAAACTAGAACTCCGGGTGGTTCATCTAGTGGATCTGCAGCGTCTGTGGCTTCTTTTATGGCTCCGGCCTCTATTGGTTCTCAAACAGGAGGATCTATAATAAGACCTGCATCATATTGTGGTGTTGTTGGTTACAAACCGAGCTATGGTCTTATTTCAAGAAATGGAGTTTTGAGAACATCATATAGCTTAGATCAAATTGGTATGTTTGGTCGTAAAGTAGAGGATGTAGCCATGTTGGCAAAAGTGTTGATAAAAAAAGATAAATATGACACTGCAACAATTCATTATTCTACCGAAAATATATTATCGGAGATAAAAAAAGGACCTCTTTTTGAACCTAAATTTATTTTTTACAAAACTGATCATTGGAAAATAATTGATAAAAAATCTAGAGAGGCTTTCGAATATTTTATAAAATCTTTTAAAAAAAACATTGAAGTTTTTGATACTCCCTCATATTTCAAAGATATTCATAAATACCATCAGATTATCCATGAGACAGATTTAGCTAATAATTTTTCTGTATATTATAAAAAATTTAAAAAAAAACTTTCTAAATATATGCAGGATGCTATTTCTAATGGAAACAAGTATTCCGCTAAAGAATATGCTGAAGCAATTGATTTTATAAAAAGAAGTTACGAGTCATATGAGGAAGTATTTGAGGATTACCATGGAGTTTTATCGCCATCCAGTCCAGGTGTTGCACCAAAAGGCTTGAAGAGCACGGGGACTGCTGAATTTAATAAAGTTTGGTCTTATCTTGGTACACCTTGTATTTCACTGCCTTTACTTGAGGGGGAAAATAATCTACCATTAGGAGTTCAATTAATTGGTAACAAATATGATGATCATAGATTTTTAGGTGTTGCCAAATGGTTAGAAAAAGAATGTGAGGAATAATTAGATGAATAAAATTACGACTATAATTGGTTTATCATTTGCAGTTTTCTTTTTAATTGGATTAGCAACTACTTTGACTAGATCAATGATGATTGGATTTATAGACGTTATTCCAGTTTATCTATTAATGGGTGCAGCCATCTTTATGATGATATATGAAGCCTTTTTTGATAAAAGTTAATTTTTTCAAAAATTGAAAAATCTCAATATTTTTCCCCTTTCACTTTTATTTATTCAACCAATTTTTATGGCAAGTAATCTCATTGTGGCCAGAGGAGGTGTAGAATTTGTGCCACCTATCTCACTAGCTTTTTGGAGATGGACATTGGTTTTTCTTATCTTGTTACCCTTTACTTATCTTACTTTAAAAAAAAATTTTAAGATTATAAAAAAAGAATATAAAAGATTATTTTTCTTAGGTTCAATGGGATGTGGAGTTTGTGGAGCTTTCCCTTTTTTAGCTGGTGAGACAACCACTGTTACTAATATGGGAATAATTTATACATCTTCCCCTGTTTTTATTATTCTGATTTCGTATTTTGTTTTCCATGAGAAAATTAATTTAACAAAAGTTATTGGATTAATTGCATGTTTAATTGGTGTTTTTGTTATTATAATTAAGGGAAATCTTGATTTACTTATTAATTTAAAATTTACTATTGGAGATTTGTGGATGTTAGCTGCCGCAATAGGATGGGCATTGTATTCAATTTACTTATTTTATTGGCAATCAAAATTAAAAATTTTTGAAAGATTTACTTTGATCTCATTTTTTGGTGCTCTTAGTCTACTACCTTTTTATATAAGTGAGGAAATATTTTATAAACAAACTTTTTTTGAAGCAGAATTTTATTTATGGGTTGCCTTTGCGGCTATATCACCAGGTATAATTGCTTTTACGTTATATACAATCGCACAAAAAAAATTAGGCGCTTCTTTAACTGGTTTTACACTTTATATCTTTACAATTTATGGTGCAATTTATGGATATTTTTTATTCGATGAAAAATTTGAAAATTATCATATTGTGGGAACTATTTTGGTATTTTTTGGCATATATTTAGCAAAGAAAAATAATGATAAAAAAGTTTAGGAACAATTTGTTATTTTTTATTCAACTAATAATTATAGGTTATTTTTTTCTTTTAGTGTTTCTATATTTTTATCAAAGAAATTTAATGTACCATCCAGATGAAAATAATTATTACAACGATAAACTCTCAGTTAATATTGAAAAGATAAAAGTTCCAACACAAGATGGATTAGATTTACTGGGTTGGTTTCATGAAAAAGATATAAAAAAATATAAAACAATTTTATATTTTCATGGAAATGCTGGATCTTTAGAAAATAGAATTCATAAGTTAAATCATTTTCGTGATATGAATGTAAACTTTTTAATTATTGCATGGAGAGGTTTTAGTGGCAATCAAGGAAAACCATCGGAAGCTGGATTGTATAAAGATGGCGAGAGTGCAATAAAATGGCTTCTTAAAAAAGGTGTGAAAGAACGAAATATAGTTATTTATGGAGAGTCTCTTGGAACTGGAGTTGCAACTCATTTGTCTCAAAATAAAAAGTTTGCGGGTGTTATTTTAGAAACGCCATTTACATCTATGATTGATGCAGCTAGAAAATTTTATCCATATATACCTGTTGGTCTTTTGCTTAAAGATAAATTTGAAAATAAAAACAAAATTAAAAATATAAAATCTCCAATTTTGATAATGCATGGTGCAAAAGATCAAATAGTGCCTTTTGAGATGGGTAAAAAGATGTTTGAAATAGCTAATGAACCTAAATATTCATATTTTACCAAATATGACAATCATATGATGGAGTATGACGAGAATCTTGTAAAAGCATTAAACTCTTTTTTAATTAATTTAAATTAAGCCATATTCTAAACAAACATTTTTCAAGATCTAAGTTTACGCTTTAAGGGTGAGAAATTTTTTTTTAATCATAATTTTATTCGTAACTTTAAAAAGTTTTGCTTTTTCAAAAGATAATTCATTTTATCCTGACGATTTATTTCACATAGATCATATGGATTCACATAATAAAAAATTTGCGCTATATTTTAAGGGGCGAGAGAAATCGATTTTAGCTAGAGGTGAAGAAAGTAATTATATAAATGATTATCCAAAAGATCTTTATATCTACAATTATTCCACAAAGTCTTCTTCACCTTTGATCTCTTATGATTGGTTTCCCTCTCAAGCCAAGTTCCACTTAGAGGAATATGATTTTCCAGTGTTTCCAGACGATTTTGCTTATTATCTTTTAAAAGATGATAAAACACTGGTGATGATTAGTGCAGTTAAAAGTTTAAATGCAAACTTTAAATATGATATTTTTAATAAGAAACTTGAACTTTACCCTACAACAGGAAAATTTGATTTTATTATTTCGTCTTTTTCTAAGGATTGTGGTCATTATAAATTTAAAGATAATTACAAGTGTAGTATTTATAAACCTTTAATCTCGAGTAATTTAATCAACTAATTTGTGTAAAAGCCTCAGCAAATTTTTCTGCATTGAATAATTGTAAGTCATCTTCTTTTTCACCCAAGCCTAAAGCAATAATAGGTAGTTGATATTTTTTTGCTATCGCCAGTAGAATACCGCCTTTGGCAGTTCCATCTAATTTGGTCATGATTAAACCAGTCAATGGAATAATTTTGTTAAATTCTTCCACTTGATTAATTACATTCTGTCCTGATGTGGCGTCTAAAACTAAAATAATGTTGTGAGGGGCATTCTGGTCAATTTTTTTTGTTACATTGGCTATCTTTTTATATTCCTCCATTAAATTTTTTTTATTTTGTAGTCTTCCAGCAGTATCGATTAATACTTGATGAAAATTATTTTTGATTGCTTCTTCAACTGCTTTATATGCAACTGATGCTGGATCAGAACCTTGAGACGATTTCGTTATTTTAACGTCAATTTTATTTGCCCAATTTTCTAATTGTTCAATAGCTGCTGCTCGAAAAGTATCAGAAGCGGCAAACATAACTTTGTTTCCATTAGTTTTTAAAATTTTACCTATTTTACCAATAGTTGTTGTTTTGCCAACTCCATTTACTCCTGAGATTAATGTTGCATTGAGTTTATCTTTTTTTTCAAAAAAAGAATTATTCTCTAAAGGCTTCATTAGATTAATAATATATTCTTTTAAAATAAGATTTATTTCGGTTGATAAATCTTTATTTGGATCGATTTTTTTACTTGAAATGATCTCCTTGATCTCAGACGCAGCCTCAACACCTACATCTGACTCAATTAAAAACTCTTCAATTTTATTTAAATTTTTATCGTCAATCTCTTTTTTTATTATTATTTCTTTTAGTCCAGATGTCAGTGCGGATGCACTTTTTTTAAAGCCTATCTTAAATTTATCAAAAATTCCCATTATAGTTTAAACTCAATTTCTTTTATTTCTGAAACGGGTCCTTTCATGTGGATTGAATTTTTATCATCTATAAGGATTGATAATTTACCTGTTTGAAATTCTATGTCTGTTTTATTTTCAGTAAGATCATTTAATTTACCAGCAAATGCTGTTGCACATGCAGCTGTTCCACATGCTTTAGTCAGCCCCGCTCCTCTCTCCCATACCTTCACTCTAATTAAATCCTTATTAATTATTGTAGCAATTGTAACATTACATTTTTCTGGAAAAATTTTATGATTTTCAATTTCGGGTCCAATTTTTTCAATATTAAAATTTTCAATTTCATTTACAAAAAAAACAATATGTGGATTTCCAACATTAACAGCTGTGCCGCCTGAATGCTCTTTGTTATTTAAATCAATAATCTTAATATTTAAATTTTTTGTATCTAGTTTTTCAGATAAAGGAATTTCGTTCCATTGTAATTTAGCTTTACCAATTTCAGTTGTAACAATATTTTTATCTAATATTTTTGACTCTAAATTTCCATTTGAAGTTGATAAAATGATCTTTTCAGATTTTGTCTCCTCAGAGATTAATTTTGCAACACATCTAGTACCATTTCCGCACGCACCAGACTCTCCTCCATCAGAATTAAAAAATTTTAAATTTGCATGACTTGATTTGCTAGACTCAATAAATATTAATTGATCACAGCCAATAAAATTTCTATCACAAATTTTTATGATTTGATCTTTAGTAAAATTGGTAATCTTTTGTCTATTATCAATTATTACAAAATCATTACCTAATCCATCCATTTTAAAAGCCTGTATATCCATATATAGTTATTTAACTTATTTATTGACTTTTTGAACCTCTATTATAGTTTGTGGCAGTTTCCGCAAAAACGTTAAATTTGCGGTGTCTTTGGAAACAAAGAGATCGACACTAGTCAGCGAGGGTTCGCCCACTAGTGCGGTTACTGCTGTGTGAAATAAATATGTTTGAAAATTTGACAAATAAATTTGAGGAAGTTTTTTCCTCTCTGAAAAAAGCCCCTTCGCTTGATGAGAGCCAAGTTGATGAAGGCCTTAGAGCTATTAGACAAGCCTTACTAGAGGCTGATGTATCACTTGAGGTTGCAAAAGAATTTATTGAAAAAGTTAAACCTAAAGCTTTAGGGCAAGAAATTATCAGGTCTACATCTCCTGGTGATATGGTTGTGAAAATCGTTTATGACGAATTAGTTAATTTATTAGGTGAAAAAAACATTGATGTAAATTTAAATGCCGTTCCTCCCGTGCCAATGATGTTAGTTGGTCTACAAGGTTCAGGTAAAACTACCACTACTGCTAAGCTTGCAAGATATTTAGAAAATGCAAAGAAAAAGAAGGTAATGATGGTCAGCTTAGATATTTATAGACCAGCTGCACAAGAACAATTGAAATCTTTAGGTGAGCAAAATAATATCTTAACTTTACCGATTATAGAAGGTCAACAACCAGCAGATATTTGTCAGAGGGCGATAAGTGCTGCAAATTTAAATGGTGCCGACATTATCTTATTTGATACAGCTGGTAGAACACAAATAGATCTTCAAATGATGAGTGAAATAAAGCAGATTGAAAATATAATCAATCCTGCTGAAACTTTTTTAGTTGCAGACTCCTTAACCGGTCAAGTAGCAGCATCGGTTGCAAAAGAATTTAGAAATACTGTAGGTTTATCAGGAATTATTTTAACAAGAGCTGATGGTGATGCCAGAGGTGGGGCCGCGGTAAGTATGAAATTTGTATCAGAGGTTCCAATAAAGTTTTTAGGGGTAGGAGAAAAGATTGAAAATTTTGAGGTGTTTCATCCTGATAGGATTGCAAATCGAATTCTTGGAATGGGAGATATTGTATCTTTAGTTGAAAAAGCAGCACAGGATTTAGGTGAAGAAAATATAAAAAAAACAGAAGAGAATTTAAAAAAGGGACAATTCTCAATGCAAGATTATTTAACACAATTAAGACAGATGAAAAAAATGGGTGGAATAGAAGGCATTATGTCTTTTATGCCTGGGATTTCTAAAGTGAAATCACAAATGGATGCTGCGGGTATTGATGAGAGTGTTATCACAAAGAACGAGGCTATAATTTTATCGATGACAAAAAAAGAAAGAGAGAACCCAAAAATAATTGATGGTTCTAGAAAAAAAAGAATTGCTAATGGTTCTGGAACTGATCCAGCCACTATCAATAAATTGTTAAAACAATTTAAAATGATGTCTGAAATGATGAAAAAGATGTCTAAAGGAAATCTGAAAGGTATGTCTGATAAAGGAATACCTCCAGAACTATTTAATCAATTAAAATAAAAAAGGAGAGTAAATGTTAAAACTTAGATTATCAAGAGGTGGAACGAAGAAGAGACCAGTCTACAAAGTTGTTGTAGCTGATAGTCGTTTTGCAAGAGATGGACGTTTCATAGAAAAAGTTGGTTTTTTTAATCCCCTACTACCTAAAGAAAAAAAAGAAAGAATAGGATTAGAGGCTGAAAGAATTAAATATTGGTTAGGCCAAGGTGCACAACCGACAACAAGAGTTGCAAGAATCTTGGGTGAAAATGAGTTAATGCCAATGCCTGCTAATGGTAATAATCCTCAAAAGGCTATTCCAAAAAAAGATAGAAAAAAAGAAGGGTCTGAAGATGCTAAAAAGGAAGATGTTGCAAAAGTAGACGCGGCACCGGCAGATGGAGCAAAAAAAGAAGAAGCTCCAAAAGTAGAAGCTAAAAAGGAAGAAGCTCCAACGGCAGAAGCTTCAAAAGCAGAAGCTCCAAAAGCAGAAGCTAAAAAGGGAGAAGCTCCAACGGCAGAAGCTCCAACGGCAGAAGCTTCAAAAGCAGAAGCTAAAAAGGAAGAAGCTCCAAAAGAGGAGAAAAAGTAATTTAAGGTTTACTTATGTTAAAGACACAAGTGTTAACACTTTATCCAGAAATTTTTCCTGGTCCGTTACACAAAGGATTATATGGAAAAGCAATGGCTAAAAAGTTATGGAGTCTTAATGTAGTAAACATAAGAGATGCAGCAACAGATAAACATAAAACTGTCGATGATACTCCATATGGTGGTGGATCAGGTATGCTATTAAAACCAGATATATTAGCAAAATCAATTGATAAAAATATACAGAAGGGGGAAAGAATTTTTTATCTTTCACCAAAAGGTAAAAAATTTGATCAAAGACTTGCTCAAGATTTATCTAAAGTAAAATCATTCACTTTAATTTGTGGACATTTTGAAGGTGTAGATGAAAGAGTATTATCTACAAGAAATATTGAGGAAATAAGTATAGGAGATTATGTGCTTTCTGGTGGGGAAACAGCTGCTCTTGTAGTTCTTGATAGTGTATTAAGACTTTTGCCTGGAGTTTTAGGTAATGATAAATCCTCTTCTGAGGAAACTTTTGAAAATGGTCTTTTAGAGTATCCTCAATATACAAAACCTCAAATTTGGGAGGAAAAATCAGTACCAGATGTCTTATTATCAGGGGATCATAGCAAAATTAAAGACTGGCGTTTATCTCAATCTGAGGCTATAACACGCGTCCGAAGACCAGATTTGTGGCAAAAATATAAGAAAAATTAACTTGATAAATATTGAAATGAAAACGATTGAAGAAATAAATCAACACAATGTAAAAAAAATTCTATCGGAAAAAAAGATTCCAGAATTCTTTCCGGGTGATGTTGTTAAAGTTGGTGTCAGAATTACAGAGGGAAAAAAAGAGAGAATTCAGTATTTTGAAGGAGTATGTATTGCGAAAAAAAGCAGAGATTTAAATTCTTCTTTTACAGTTAGAAAGATTTCTTTTGGTGAAGGTGTTGAGAGAACATTCCCACTATTTGGTACAGTAATTGATACAATTAAAGTCATTCGTTCAGGAAAAGTTAGAAGAGCTAAACTATATTACTTAAGAGATAGAACTGGTAAATCAGCTAGAATTGCAGAAAAAATAAGAAAAAAGATTGGTATTGATGTAGATGTAAAACCAGAAACAGTAACTGAGAAAAATTTAGCTCCTGTTTCAACAGAGGCATCTAATAATAAAGAAGATGTAACTAAGGCAGAGGCTAAGAAAGAAGAAACTCCTAAAGAAGAGCCAAAAAAAGAAGAAACAGCTAAAGTTGAACCAAAACCCAAAACTGAAGAAAAACTTGAAACTTCTCCAGAAAAAAAATAATTTTTTTTTCAATGCCTAATACTCTTTACGACAAAATTTGGAAAGAACACTTAGTTGATCAGCAAGATGATGGTACGGCTTTATTATTTGTTGATAGGCATCTCGTTCATGAAGTGACTAGTCCACAAGCATTTGAAGGTTTACGAAATTCTAAAAGAAAAGTAAGACATCCAAAGCTTACATTGGCTGTTGCAGATCACAACGTTCCAACTACTGATAGAACTAACGGTATTTCAGATAATGAATCTAAAATTCAAGTTGATACATTAGAAAAGAATTGCAAGGAATTTGACATCCAACTTTTTGGAATGGAGGATAAGCGTCAAGGTATAGTTCATATAATTGGGCCCGAACAAGGGTTTACTCAACCTGGAACAGTTATAGTTTGCGGAGATAGTCATACGGCTACACATGGAGCGTTTGGTGCTTTGGCATTTGGAATAGGCACCTCAGAGGTTGAACATGTTTTAGCGACACAAACTTTAGTGCAAAAAAAAGCAAAAAACTTCAGAATTAATGTTAATGGAAAACTTCCGTTAGGTGTTACTTCAAAGGATGTAATTTTACAAATAATTGGAAAAATAGGTACAGCAGGCGGAACAGGATGTGTTATTGAGTATGCTGGCGATTTAATCAGATCATTGAGTGTTGAGCAAAGAATGACTATATGCAACATGACTATAGAGGGTGGAGCAAGAGCAGGCTTGATTGCACCAGACGAAAAAATTTTTAAGTATTTGGAAGGAAAACCTATGTCACCCAAAGGTGAAAAATGGGATAAAGCTTTAGCATATTGGAGAAGTTTGAAATCCGATGACAGCGCAAATTTTGATAAAGAAATAAGTCTTCAAGCTAATGAAATTTCACCAATGATTACTTGGGGAACTTCACCTCAAGATGTCATTACTATTGAGGAGAAAGTCCCAAACCCGAACAATGAAAAGGATGAGGATAGAAAAAACTCTATTGAAAGAGCTCTGAAATATATGGGTTTAAAACCTGATATGGCTGCAAAAGATATTAAGATAGATAAGGTTTTTATAGGGAGTTGCACTAATGGAAGAATTGAAGACTTAAGAGAAGCAGCAAAGATTTTAAAAGATAAAAAGATTGCCTCTCATGTTCATGCAATGGTTGTTCCAGGGTCTGGTTTAGTGAAAGAACAAGCAGAGCAAGAGGGTTTACATAAAATATTTGAAGAATCAGGTTTTGAATGGAGAGAACCAGGATGTTCCATGTGTTTAGCAATGAATGCTGATAAATTAAAACCAGAGCAAAGATGTGCATCAACATCAAACAGAAATTTTGAGGGACGACAAGGTAGAGGGGGAAGAACACACCTTGTGAGCCCAGGAATGGCAGCTGCAGCAGCAATTTCTGGAAATTTGGATGATGTAAGAAAGTATCAAAATTAATGCAAAAATTTTCCACATTAAAAAGTATTCCAGCATATTTACCAATAGTAAATATCGATACTGATATGATTATTCCAAAACAGTTTTTAAAAACAATTAAAAGAACTGGACTTGGAAAAAATTTATTTTTTGAAATGAGGTATGACGATAACGGAAATAAAATAAGTGATTTTATATTAAATCAAGATCCATTTACAAATTCAAAAATACTTATAGCAGGAAAAAACTTTGGTTGTGGATCCTCAAGAGAACACGCCCCTTGGGCATTACTAGATTTTGGTATTACATGTGTAATTAGCTCAAGTTTTGCTGATATTTTTTATAGCAATTGTTTTAAAAATGGAATTTTACCAATTATTGTTGATGAGGAAAAAATAAAAGAGTTGTCAGAATATGCTAATAGAAAAGAGGAAATTTCAGTAGACCTTAACGAAGAAAAAATAGTTTATGGTAATAATGAAATTAAATTTAAAATAGACTCCTTTAAAAAGAAATGTCTTCTAGAAGGATTAGATGATATTGCACTATCTTTAAACAAGTCTGATAAGATTAAAAGTTTTGAGCAAAAATTAAAAAGCTCTAAGCCATGGATTATAAGTGATTAAGGTAAAAAAAAGAAAGATACTATTACTTCCTGGAGATGGTATTGGTCCTGAAGTTATTGGTGAAGTAAAAAAAATTATCAGTTGGTTCAATGATAAAAAGTCTCTAGATTTTGAAATTGATGAAGATTTAGCGGGAGGATGCTCTTACGATAAGCATGGTACACCGATTACAGATGAGGTTTTCTACAAGGCATTAGAAAGTGCTGTGGTTATGTTGGGTGCTGTTGGAGGACCAAAATGGGATAATGTTGAGTTTTCAAAAAAACCTGAAAGAGCACTTTTAAAACTAAGAAAAGAGTTAAAATTGTTTGCTAATTTGAGACCAGCAATATGTTTTAAACAATTAGTTGATGCCTCAACATTAAAACCTGAAATTGTCTCAGGTTTAGATATTATGATTGTTAGAGAGTTAACAGGAGGAATATATTTTGGTGAACCTAGAGGAATTAAACCAATAGAAAATGGTGAAAGAAAAGGAATTAATACTCATACTTATACAAGCAATGAGATTATAAGAGTAGCTAGGGTTGCCTTTGATTTAGCAAAAAAAAGATCAAATAAAGTAACTTCTTGTGAAAAATCAAATGTAATGGAAGCAGGTCAACTTTGGAAAGAAGAGGTTCAAGCATTACACGATAAAGAATTTAAAGACGTTGAATTAAGTCATATGCTCGCAGACAATTGTGCTATGCAGTTGTTGAGAAATCCAAAGCAATTTGATGTAATTGTAACAGATAATTTATTTGGAGATATGTTATCTGACCAAGCCTCAATGTTAACAGGATCATTAGGACTCTTGCCTTCTGCATCTTTAGGTGCAAAAAATAAAGATGGAGAGATGAGGGCAATGTATGAACCTATTCATGGCTCAGCTCCAGATATAGCTGGCAAAAGTATCGCTAATCCGATAGCAACAATTCTAAGTTTTGCAATGGCTTTGAGGTATTCATTAGATTTAGATAAAGAAGCAGAGGCCCTGGAAAAAGCTGTTCAAGATGTATTAAATGATGGTTTAAGAACTAAAGACATTTTATCAAAAGGTGCAAAAGAGGTGACTACATCACAAATGGGTGATGCGATCATTTCAAAATTGCAATAATTAATTAATTATTTTAAAATCAAATTATGCCAACTTATACAGCACCTGTTGAAGATATGATGTTTCTTTTTGAAAAACTAAGAAACAACAAAGAGTATAATGAATTAGAAAAATATAAAGAGGTTACTCCTGATTTAGTAAAAGATATTTTACAAGAAGCAGCAAAAATAAATCAAAATTTAATTTTACCATTAGCTAAAGTTGGAGATGAAAATCCTGCAATTTTAGAAAATGGTGTTGTTAGAACTCCTCCAGGTTATAAAGAGGCGTATAAAAAATATATTGAAGATGGTTGGACTTCTTTAACATGTGATCCAAAATATGGGGGTCAAGGTATGCCAAAAACAGTGAGCGCATTTTTTGATGAAATGTTATCCTCTGCTAGCCTTTCGTTTAAACTCTATAGTGAACTTAGTATTGGAGCTTATAATTGTATTAATCATCATGCTAGTGATGAAATAAAGAATAAATATTTACCAAAAATTGTAGAAGGTAAGTGGAGTGGAACAATGTGCTTAACTGAGCCAGTATGTGGCACTGATTTAGGGCTACTAAAAACAAAAGCCAAAAAACAATCTGATGGTACATTCAAATTAACTGGACAGAAAATTTTCATTACCTCTGGTGATCACGATTTAACTGAAAATATTATTCATTTGGTTTTAGCAAGAGCAGATGACTCTCCGTCTGGCACTAAAGGTATCAGCCTGTTTTTAGTTCCAAAGTTTATTGTAAAAGAAGATGGGAATGTCGGTCCAAGAAATGGAATATCAACTGGTTCTATCGAAACAAAAATGGGAATTAAAGGATCGGCAACTTGTGTTCTCAATTTTGATGAAGCAACTGGTTATATGATTGGTGATAAGGAAAAGGGTTTGAGTGCAATGTTTACGATGATGAATCTTGAGAGAATCGTTGTTGGGATACAAGGTTTGGGTATATCAGAGATTGCTTATCAAAATTCACTTTCATACGCAAAAGAAAGAAAGCAAGGTAAGTCGAATAATTCAAAATCTAAAAATGGTGCTGATTTTATAATTGAGCATGCAGATATTAGAAGATCGTTGTTAAATATGAAATCGATTATTGAGGGTGAGAGAGCCTTATGTTTTTGGTTATCCCAACAAACTGAGGTAAGCCTATATCATCCAGATGAAAAAGCCAGGCAAGAGGCATCTGATTATGTCTCATTAATGACTCCAGTAGTTAAATCCTTGTTTACAGATTTAGCAATGGAAATCACTAGCGATGCAATGCAAATTTATGGTGGGTATGGTTATACTAAAGATCAAGGAATAGAGCAGTTGTATCGAGATAATAGAATCACACCAATTTACGAGGGTACGAATTCCGTGCAAGCTGCCGATTTAGTTTTTAGAAAATTATCAAATAAGAACGGGAATGTAATTAATAAATTTTTAGATCAGGTTAAAAATGAATGTAATTCTAACAACGAAAAAATAAGACCATTCATCTCAGATTTTAATAATTATTTAGATATATTAAAAAAATTTAGTGATTGGATGATTGAGAAATCTAAAACAGATAAAGATGATGTAAGTGCTGCTGCTAATGATTATCTTAAAACTCTCGGATTTGTTTCGATTGCTTATGCATGGATAAAAGTACTAGAGGTAAGTTTTAAAGATTATAATGAAAATAAAAACTTTTATGATGACAAAATCGATACTGCTAGGTTTTATTTTGATAAAGTTCTACCAAGAGCTGAACAACACTACAAATCAGCAATTTCTGGAAGCTCCAATATTATGAATTTTAAATTCAATTAAATGAGTCATTACGATACTAATTTAGATAAGAATAGTGCAAATTATGTTCCTTTAACTCCTTTGACTTTTTTAAAGAGAGCAAAAGAGATTTATCCTGATTATGAAGCTATTATCTATGAAGATCGTAAATACACCTGGGCTGATGTTTACAAACGTACTATTAAATTTGCAAGCGCCCTTAATAAAATTGGAATTAAAAAAGGAGATACTGTCTCATTTTTAGCTTTCAACACACCTGAGATTTTTGAGGGACATTATTCTGTTCCTATGTCTGGTGCAGTGTTAAATACAATTAACATAAGATTAGATGCTAAAACTATTGCTTATATTTTAGAACATAGTGATGCTAAAGTTCTTGTTGTTGATAGACAATTACACATAGAAGTTAAAAAAGCGTTAGGCACTTTAAAAAAGAAAATTACAATTATTGATATAGTTGATAAATTTGCAGACCAATCAAAGTGTGAAAAAATTGGTGATCTAGAATATGAAGGTTTTTTAAACACCGGTGATGAAAATTTTGATTGGAAAATGCCAGAGGATGAGTGGCAAGCAATATCTTTGAGCTATACATCTGGAACCACTGGAAACCCTAAAGGCGTTGTTTACCATCACCGAGGATCATATTTAATGTCCACGGGTAGTGCAGTTGCCTGGAACATGCCAAACAGACTTAATTTTTTAACTATCGTCCCAATGTTTCATTGCAATGGATGGGGTTATCCTTGGACTATACCTATGTTAAATGGAAGAACAATTTGTTTGAGAAATATAGATGTAAAAAAAATATTTGAATTAATAGATAAACATAATGTTACTCACTTTGGTGGAGCGCCCATTGTACTTAATATGATAACTGGTTCACCAGAGTCTGATAGAAAAAAATTAAAGCAAAAAGTATACGTCCTTACTGCAGGAGCCCCACCGCCAAGTATAATTTTCAAAAAAATGAAAGAGCTTGGTTTTGAGGTTATGCATGTTTATGGTTTAACCGAAACTTATGGACACGTAACTCAATGTGCGTGGAATGATGCTTGGAATGATTTTGATGAGGAAAAGCAAAACGAAATTAAAGCAAGACAAGGAGTTAGATATCCTAATACAGAAGGGATTGCCGTGATGGATCCAGAAACAATGATTGAAGTTCCAAAAGATGGAAAAACGATTGGTGAGATAATGATCAAAGGAAATGTAGTCATGAAGGGTTATTTTAAGGATAAGGATGCTACTAATAAAGCGATGGCGGGTGGCTGGTTTCATTCTGGTGACTTAGCTGTCATGCATCCAGATGGATATGTAAAAATCCAGGATAGGTCTAAAGATATAATAATTTCTGGAGGTGAAAACATATCTTCTATAGAAATAGAAAATACTCTTGCAAAACATCCTTCAGTATCTATTGCAGCTGTTGTAGCTAAACCAGATGAAAAATGGGGAGAGGTGCCTTGTGCATTTATTGAGATGGTAAAGGATAAACCAACAACCGAAAAAGAATTAATTGGTTTTTGTAAAGAAACACTCGCAGGTTTCAAGGTGCCAAAACAAGTTGTTTTTTGTGAACTACCTAAAACATCGACAGGAAAAATTCAAAAATTTGAATTGAGAAAAAAATTTTAGGTAATTGATTGATATTTGAAATAGAAAATAAAACTATTCATGCATCTGATGCAGGTCAAGGCATAGATCCAAAAAAACAAACAATAGTATTTCTTCATGGTAGTGGCCTTTCACACATAGTTTGGTCATTAACTGAACAATTTTTTTCGAATAAGAATTTTAATGTATTGTCTATCGATCTTCCTGGTCATGGAAATTCAGATGGACCATGTTTAGATACCATAGAAAAAATTGCTGATTGGTTAGAAAGCGTATTTAAAAAATTGCAATTAAAAAATTTGATTTTAGTTGGTCATTCTCAAGGATGTTTAGAAATACTTGAATATGCTTTTAAATATAAAAGCAGGTTAAATAAACTAGTTTTTGTTGGAGGCTCAAATAGAATGCCAGTTCATCCTGATTTAATAGAACTTGCAAAAAATGGCGACTCTGATGCTGTAAAATTAATGATGAAATGGGGTTATGAAGGCTCAAAAAAATTTATTGGCGGGAATCCAGTAGAAAAAATAATTCAGTCTTCAAGAGATATTAGTGAAGTTTTAGCAGTCGATTTAAATGCATGTAATAATTACTCAAATGGGTTAGAGGCAACAAAAGTTTTAGATCTTCCCACATTACTTATTTTTGGAGAGTTAGACAAAATGATCAATTTAGATGTAGGGAAAAAATTTTCAAATTTAGTAAAAAACTCATCTACTTACGTAATTAAAGGTTGTGGTCATATGATAATGATTGAAAAAGCATTTGAAATGAGAGAAAAGATTTTAGAATTTTTAAATAAATGAAAAGTTATCCGATAGCAAAATCAAGAAGAGTCAGAAGTACACCTTATACCTCTAGAATAGAGAACCAAGGTGTTACCGCTTATACTGTTTATAATCATATGCTTTTACCAGCAGCATTTGGTTCTTTGGAAGAGTCTTGTAATCATTTAAAAAACAATGTTCAGATATGGGATGTAGCAGCAGAAAGACAAGTTGAAATTTCAGGCAAAGATTCTGCAAAACTTGTACAACTCATGACTTGTAGAGATTTATCGAAATCCAAAGTAGGAAGATGTTATTATTGTCCTTTAATTGATGAAAATGGAAATTTGGTAAATGATCCTGTTATTTTAAAATTAGCTGAAGATAGGTGGTGGATTTCAATCGCTGACTCTGATGTAATTTTTTTTGCAAAAGGTCTTGCTTCAGGAAATAAATTTGATGTTAAAATTTTTGAACCGATCGTAGATATTTTAGCAGTTCAAGGTCCTAAATCTTTTGATTTAATGGAAAAAATTTTTGGTGAAAAAATAAAAGAGTTAAAATTTTTTGGATTTGATTATTTCACTTTTAACGGAGCAAAACATTTAATAGCTAGATCTGGTTGGTCAAAACAAGGTGGTTTTGAAATTTATGTTGAAAAGACCGACTCAGGTTTGAAGTTGTACGATCATCTTTTTGAAATTGGTAAAGAATTCAATGTTAGACCTGGATGTCCAAACTTAATTGAAAGAATTGAGAGTGGTTTACTTTCTTATGGGAATGATTTTGATAACAATGATAATCCATTTCAATGCGGTTTCGATAAATATGTAGATTTAGAGTCCGATATAAACTTTTTAGGTAAAGATAAACTTAAAGATATTAAAGAAAAAGGAATTGATAGAAAGCTAATGGGTGTTCAGATAGATCTAACCAAGATTCTTTTAACTAGTTCTTTAAACATCAGGAATAATGATGGAAATATAATTGGAGAACTAAGATCTGCTTGTTACTCGCCTCATTTTAAAAAAGTTATTGGTATTGCAATGATAAAAGAACCATATTGCAAAGCATCTTCGTCCGGAACAATAGAAATTGATGGAAATTCTTTAGCTCTTAAAGTTTGCGATTTACCTTTCATCTAGTATAAAACTTAGATCATGAATATTGCAATTGTAGGAGCAACAGGAAATGTTGGCAGGAAAACATTGGAAATTTTGGAGAGAAAAGAATTTTCAATAGATAATTTATATTTAGTTGCATCCTCAAAAAGTGTTGGAAAAAAAATTGGTTTTAGAAGTAAGGAAATCGATGTCCTTGATTTAGAAAATTTTGATTTCTCAAAAGTTAACATTGCTTTTTTTGCAGCTGGTGGAAAAATTTCTGAAAAATTTGCCAAAAGAGCAGCCAAAAATTGCTTGGTAATTGATAACTCTAGTTTTTTTAGAATGGATCCAGAAGTGCCTTTGATAGTTCCACAAGTAAATTCAGATGATCTAAAAAAAATTAAAAAAAATATTATTGCAAATCCGAATTGTTCAACAGCTCAATTAGTAATTGCCCTTAAACCTTTACACGATCTATTTATTATCAAAAGAATTGTCGTGTCTACTTATCAATCAGTTTCTGGAGGTGGAAAAGCTCCCATGGATGAACTTATTGAGCAAACTAAACTAGTTTTAGATGGTAAAAAAGTATCCTCTAAAAATTTTACAAAACAAATCGCTTTTAATGCTATTCCTCATATCGATCAATTTGCAGATGATGGTTATACTAAGGAAGAGTTAAAAATGATGAACGAAACTAAAAAAATTTTAGATACCAAAATTGATTTAACAGCAACATGTGTGAGATTACCAATCTCTGTTTCTCATTCTGAGTCAGTCAACTTACAATTTGAAAAACCTTTTACTCTGGAAAAAGTAAGGGATGCTTTGAATAATTTTGAAGGTTGTAAAGTTATTGATGAAAGAAATGATGGCGGTTATTCAACTCCAATTGAAGCAGAGGGAATGGATGAAACTTTTATTTCAAGGATAAGAGAAGATAAAACAATTAAAAATGGATTAAATTTATGGATCGTTTCAGATAATCTTTTAAGGGGAGCCGCTTTGAATGCAGTAGAAATTGCAGAAACAGTAATTAAAAACAATTACCATGGAAAATAAAAAACCATTATCCCCTCACATACAAGTTTATAAATGGCATATTTCGTCTTTAGTATCCATTTCACACAGAATTACGGGCATAATAAATATAATTGGGATTACATTAATTTGTTTGTGGGCATCTTTATTATTATTAGGTGAAAATAGTTATGAGGCTGTTAATTTACTATTAAATTCTCAAATTGGAAAATTTATTACTTTAGGTTTGACCTGGTCTTTTTGTTTTCAAATTTTAAGTGAGATAAGACATTTGGGAATGGACTTAGGTTATGGATTTGAACTTAAGACAACTAAAATAACTGGTCTTTTAGTAATTATTGGATCAATTTTTTTTACTATAATTTTATATTTAATTGGAAAAAATTTATTTTAAAATGATTGCTGCAACAAAAAAATGGATTTTTTTAAAAATAAGTGGAGCAATATTAGTTCCATTAATGGCCTGGTTTATTCTAAGTTTTATAAGTATTTATGATCAGAGCTATTCAGAAGTATTGGAATTTTTTACGAATC
Organism: uncultured Pelagibacteraceae bacterium; assembly: GCA_902632665.1. Lineage (GTDB taxonomy): Bacteria > Pseudomonadota > Alphaproteobacteria > Pelagibacterales > Pelagibacteraceae > Pelagibacter. The sequence goes on from CACPDT010000003.1 coordinate 42,406, forward strand.
CATTGTCTAAGTTTTTTTTTAGTTTATTTATTATTACTGCATATTTCTTTTCAGCATTAAGTATTAGTGAGGTTTTTGAGGATTATATAAAAGATTATAAAATCAAAAATGTCGCAAATGGTTTTTTGTACGTATCAGCTGTGGTAATTCCATTAATTACAATTATATTATTATTTAACTTATGAGTTCTTACAAAATAATTGATCATGAATACGATGTAGTAGTCTTGGGAGCAGGCGGTTCTGGTCTAAGGGCCGCGGTTGGTTTAAGTGAAGCTGGATTAAAAACAGCTTGTATTTCAAAAGTTTTTCCAACTAGAAGTCACACCTCTGCAGCACAAGGTGGTATTTCTGCTGCTTTAGGAAATATGGGTGAGGATGATTGGCGTTGGCATATGTACGACACAGTTAAAGGAGCTGATTGGTTAGGTGATCAGGATAGTATTGAATATCTCTGTAAGGAGGCACCAAAGGCTGTAATTGAACTAGAAAAATATGGTGTTCCATTTAGCAGAACTGAAGATGGAAAAATTTATCAAAGACCATTTGGTGGTATGACTAAAAATTACGGCAACGGAATTGTACAAAGAACTTGTGCAGCCGCTGATAGAACAGGTCATGCAATTTTACATACTTTGTATGGACAAGCTTTAAAACATAACACAGAATTTTTTATCGAATATTTTGCCTTAGATTTATTAATGAAAGATGGAGCGTGTAAAGGTTTGATTGCTTGGAATTTGAATGATGGAACTATTCATAGATTTAGGGCACACACTGTCATAATCGCAACTGGTGGTTATGGAAAAGTGTATTATTCTGCAACATCAGCACATACATGTACAGGTGATGGTAATGCGATGGTATTAAGAGCAGGTTTACCATTACAAGATATGGAATTTGTGCAGTTTCATCCAACAGGAATTTATGGTCATGGCACGTTGATCACAGAAGGTGCAAGAGGTGAGGGAGGATATCTTACAAATTCAAAAGGTGAAAGATTTATGGAAAGATATGCCCCTAATGCAAAAGATTTAGCATCAAGAGATGTTGTGAGTAGATCGATGTCAATTGAGATTAATGAAGGAAGGGGAGTTGGAAAAGATCAAGATCATGTTCATCTTAATTTAAGTCACTTAGATAAAGATATTATCGAAAGTAGGTTGCCTGGTATAACTGATGCTGCGAGATTATTTGCTAATGTAGATGTTACTAAAGAACCAATTCCGGTTGTTCCTACAGTTCATTATAATATGGGTGGTATCCCAACAAATTATAAAGCAGAGGTATTAACTGTAAATGGTTCAGAAAAAACTGTTCCAGGTTTAATGGCAATTGGTGAAGCAGCGTGTGTTTCTGTTCATGGCGCAAACAGACTTGGTTCAAACTCATTAATTGATTTAGTTGTTTTTGGTAGAGCAGCTGCTAAACGAGCAGCAGAGCTAATAAAACCAGGAACTCCACACGAGGCAATCAGTGAAGCAGAAACCCAAAAATGCTTAGATCGTTTTGATAAAATAAGAAATTCACAAGGTGATAT
>CACPDT010000004.1 GCA_902632665.1 uncultured Pelagibacteraceae bacterium
TTTTTCTCAATAGGGTATTTATCTCAATATTTCGCAAGATATTTGAATGATAAAAAAATATGGAAATATATAAATATTTTCATTATTTTGTTCATGTTTTTAATAACACTTTATATTTCTAGGGATATATTAAAATTCTATAATACATCAATAATTTAAATAATATGAACTTTCTTAAAATCAAAAATTTTTTGTTAGTGTTTCTTATTATTTTTTCTTACTTAATATCTGTTGTCAAAACATATGCTGTAGATATCACCGCTGACAGAACTATTTCATCAAGTTCAGATGGTGATCAATATAATATAAAGACTAATAATGATATTGATGTTATAGTAACCAACAATAGCACTTTAGAAAGAAACCAAAAAATTTTTAATGTTTCTGCCGCTTCACTTACAGGTTCTTCTATCACCATTCATTTAGGCTCAAGTGTAATAGCAGAAACAAATTCAATTTTTTCAAATGGTGCAGAATTAACAATTACTAACACAGGAACCATTGAAGCAACCAACTCAAAAGCAATTAATGTGAGTAATTCAGATGGTGTATCTATAACTAATAACAACAATGGAGTGATAAAATCGAATAACAATACTATTCTTGGTGATGCGGGTACTGGTGCAGATAATGTAACAATTGATAATAGCGGTGAAATTTATACTACTGCAACAGGTACTGAGAGTAGTGCAATAGTTTTTGCCAATAACGATACCGGGAATACTATTACCAATAATTCTGGAGGTGAAATTTATAGTTCAGGGTCAGAATCTACTATAGTTCTTGGTGTAAGTTCAACACTTACTAATAGTGGTTCGATTAAAAATAATAAGTCAGTAACTAACAAAGCAATCCAACTTAAAGGTAACAATAACACTGTAACTTTAAAAGATGCTGGAATAGTAGTCGGTAAAATTAGATCTGGAAATGGGACGACTGGAAATAAATTAAGATTCAATCATGGTGTTGGTAGAGCTTATTATTATGACATTTCGGGAGATTTTACCTTAGAGGATTTAGATGGCAATCAAGTTGTAAAAGGTTCAGCAGGATCGGTAGGTCAAGGTGGAAGTGAAACAATAGATGAGATGCTTAGCTATAAATCAATTAATCTAAGAAATTTTCTCAATAGATATGAAAATTCAAATTTATTAAATCACGAAGGGGGCTGGGGTGAATTATATTCGAGTCTACTTAAAAGAAGTGAAGGCTCAAATAGTTTAGCGATGGAATATAATTTAATTAATATAGGAGCAAATTTAATTTACCCATTAGAAAACTCTAATTTTATAATGATGTTTGAAGGTGGAGTACAAGATTTTGCAAAAGACTATACGATTACATATCAAAATATCTCTGGTGGAATTAACATTCCAGAAAATGATAAATTTTTTAATTTAGATACATTTGTTACTGGTGGAATTACATTAAAAGATGGAAAGAGAACAGTTTTAACCAACACGGAGACATCAGGAACAATAGACTCTAATAGTAATTTTCAAACTTATGATATTCAAATAGGTGCAAAAAAAAATAATTTTAAGATTATTCCAGATATTGGATTTACATCAAGCATGTCAGTAACACCAACATATGATGAGAGTAAATTTTATTCGTGGAGAAATAGAGTAGTTGGAAACTTGTCAATTTATCTATCAGATAATTATCTGATTAGAGATGACAAAAAAGAAAAACTAAATTTAAATTGGGCTTTAGATCTTAGAAGTGCTATTGGAGATGATGAACAGACATATTCAATTAATGGTACAACAGCAACATATAAACAAGATAATGATTTAAAGAGAGAAATTTCATTGTCTGCTAATATGAATTATGAAAAATACATATACGAAAATAGCATGATAGGTTTCGCTTATTATGGCTTACTCTCTAGCCAAAATACATTGAGTTTAGGTGGTAATGCTTTTTACAAGATGAATTTTTAATTTTACTAGATAAAATTACCTATTTTACTCGAAATTTACATTTATCACGGCAATTTTGGCACATAGTAATTTTAACTAAAGTGGCTATTTAAACCTCAGATGAATAACTTAAATAAACATTTTGAGCCTAAAAATTTTAGTGACAAAGTTGCTTTGTCATTTACAAAATTTTTAAGATTTCTAGCAGATACTTTTTTTAGAAAAAGATATGGCCATAGAGCTGTAGTTCTTGAAACAATAGCTGCTGTTCCAGGTATGGTTGCAGGTATGTTGCTACATTTAAAATCTTTAAGAAAAATGGAAGATGATAGGGGTTGGATTAAAACTTTATTAGATGAAGCTGAAAATGAAAGAATGCATTTAATGACTTTCATTCATGTTGCAAAACCAACTTTCATCGAAAGAATGATAATTCTTATTGCACAATTTATCTTTATAGTGACTTATGCGATAATCTATTTAATTTCTCAAAGAACGGCACACAGAATTGTTGGATATTTTGAAGAAGAAGCTGTCATCAGTTATACAGAATATCTTCATGAACTGGAAAGTGGTGCAATACCTGACGAACCTGCACCTGAGGTTGCAATAAATTATTGGAACCTTCCATTACATGCAACTTTAAAAGATGTGGTGAGAGTTATAAGAGATGATGAGGCTGGACATCGAGATGTTAATCATAATTTTGCAAATGTTATTGACAACAGAATTAATTCTAAAAAATATAATGAGGAAAAAGAAAGTGCCTCACAAACAGAAAATACTTCTGACAAAGAAAAAACTTTCTCTAACAAATAAAAATTAATTATTATGGAAAATAAATTAAATATTCTATGGGCATCAATGTCTGGTACAGCTGAAAACGTAGCCAATACTCTTAATGAAAAAGCAAAATCAATGGGTTTTGATACAAATCAATTGGAATTAAACCAAGTCACAATGAACGATCTTTTAAGTATGAAAAAAGTTGCAATAGTTACTTCAACTACTGGTGAAGGTGATTTACCTACGAATGGGGAAGATTTTTGGGATGATTTAAAAAACTCAAATGAAAATTTTAAAGATTTAAAATATAGTGTATGTGCACTTGGAGATAGTTCTCATGATATTTTTTGTGGAGCAGGAAAAAAAGTAGATGAAAAATTAACACAATTAGGTGCACAAAAGGTTTTAGATAGACAAGATTGTGATGGCTCAGATGAGGGCTCTGATGCTTGGGGAAATAATTTCTTAGATAAAATCAAAGTCTAAAATGCTGAACAAACGAAAAACACTTAAGGTCTTAAGTGCATCGTTTATTTCATTAATTCTTTTTCCATATAAATATTTGTATGCAGCCGCAAAAAAAATTATAAATCCAAATCTTACAAATGAACAAAAAGATATAATGTTTAATGAGAGCACTGAAAGACCCTTTACTAGTTCATTACTCGATGAAAAAAGAGTTGGCTTTTACCATTGTGCAAATTGTGGGGCAAAATTATTTGCTTCCACTGCGAAATTTGATAGTGGCACAGGTTGGCCATCATTTTCAGAAGCTTTACCAGGAGCATTTAAAACTAAAATAGATTATTCATTTGGTATGAAAAGAATTGAGTATCATTGTGCCAATTGCGGTGTACATCATGGACATGTCTTTGATGATGGACCATCATCTACGGGCAAACGATTTTGTAATAATGGTTTATGTTTGATCTTTAAACCTGAAAATTAATTTGAAAATCCGTATTTTCTAAGTCTGACATCACCAGTTCTAGCATGAGCTTCCATACCTTCGTATCTTGATATTCTAGCACAAGCAGCACCAACTGATTTTGTAGATTCTTTAGTCATTCTTTGAAAACTTAAAGTTTTAATAAATTTTCCAACAAATAATCCACCAGTGTATCGTCCAGCTCCTTTTGTTGGTAAAATATGATTTGTTCCAGAACATTTATCACCATAAGCAACAGTTGTTTCTTCACCAATAAATAATGAACCATAATTTTTTAGTCTTTTATGAAACCAATCAAGATTTTTTGTTTGAACCTCTAAATGTTCAGGAGCATATTCATCACTAATGGTTGCCATCTCTTCATCTGTATCACATAGAATTACTTCACCATAATCTCTCCAAGCTGCCTCAGCACTTTTTCTAGGTAACTCTGGTAATTCAGCGATTAACTCTGGAACTCTTTTCATGACTTCGTCCGCTACTCTTTTACTAGTGGTGTACAACCAAGCTGGTGAATTATATCCATGCTCTGCCTGTCCAACTAAATCTACTGCGACCATCTCCGCATCAGCCTCATCATCAGCTATTACTGCTATTTCAGTTGGTCCTGCAAATAAATCAATACCAACTTTACCGAATAAAATTCTTTTAGCCTCTGCTACAAACTGATTTCCAGGTCCTACTAAAATATCTGCTGGTGGATTTTTAAATAAACCATTTGTCATTGCAGCAATTCCTGGAACACCTCCTAAATTTAAAATTACATCTGCACCACACAAATTAGCTGTATAAATAATTGCCGGATGTGCACCCACACCCTCCTTTGGTGGACTACAAGCAATAATGTTTTTTACTCCTGCAACTTTTGCGGTTGTTACGCTCATGACAGCTGAAGCTATATGGGCATATCTACCACCAGGGATATAACAACCAGCCGTGTTAACCGGAATTAGTTTTTGTCCCGCATAAAGACCAGGGGAAAGCTCAACTTCAAAATCTTGTCCGTAATTTTTTAATTGTGCTTCTGCAAATTTTTTTACTCTTTCATGAGAAAATTGAATGTCATCTTTTGTTTTTTGATCTAATTTTTTATTTATCTGTTCAATTCTCTCTTTTGAAACAACTATTTCGCCATCATATTTATCAAATTTTTTTGTTAAATTTATACAGGCCTCTTCTTTTGAAACTTCAATTTCTTTTAACAATCCCTTTACGATTTCATTTGTTTTACTATCGTCAGTTGAAGGGGTTTTTGGTGATTTTTTTAAGTATGTTATTGCCATAAATTTTTTGTGATTATTTAAAGCATATTAGATTTTTTTTCAATGAAACAATTAATCTAAAGCAACAACAGCTGCTGCAATTGACGCTAATCTTGCAGGTGCTTCATCAGAACGACTTGTAATTACCACTGGAACTTTACCTCCAACAACAACACCTGCTGCACAAGCTCCACAAAAATAAATTAGCATTTTTACTAATCCATTACCTGTTTCGACACTTGGAACTAATAACACATCAGCCATACCCGCAACACTATTTTGTATGCCTTTTATAGCTGCAGATTTTTTTGAGATACTATTATCAAATGCAAGAGGACCAAAAACATCAGCATTTAAATTTTCTTTTTTGGCTAAGTTAGTTAATTCCTCAGCTTCTTTAGAGCTTGGAACACTATCTAAAACTTCCTCAGTAGCAGATAATATTGCAACCTTGGGTCTTTCAATTCCAATTCTATTGGAAAAATTAATAACATTTTTGAGAATATGTAATTTTGTTTTTACATTAGGTAAAACATTCAACGCTCCATCGGTAATTATTAAAGGCTTATCCTCTTTTCCTAAAGTCATATGCCAAATATGACTCAGTCTTGTTTTTCCTAATAAATTATATTCTCTTTTCAAAACTTCTTTCATAAGAACGTCAGTATGGATATGGCCTTTAACAATAATTCTTATCTTTTGTTCACTTGCTAGTTTTGCAGCAACAGTTGCTGTATTATTTTCAATAGGCTCATGAATTATCTCATAATTTGAGATATCCCATTTTAAATCTTGAGCGCACTTATTTATTTCTTTTTCATCACCAATAAAAATTGGCTCAATTAGATTTTCTTTAACGGCATCTTGCACTGATTGCATAGGCAAAGGTTTTCCCGCATTAACAATACCAGCTTTAATACCCTTTTTTTTGTGAGCAACATTAAGTAAGTTATCAGGACAAATAATTTCTTTATTGGAAAGCATGGTTATTTTTTTAAATCTACTAAATCTTTTTGAATAATTTTTGATAATTTAATTTCTTTTTTTAAGTTCATTCTAAACCTTTTATCTTTATTTTGACCCGGATACATTATTTCTTTTACTCCTTTGATCTTAGGTAACCTTTTAATTGTTTTAATATTACTTTTAATTCTTGAATTATAATTTTTTACAAATAAGTTTGTTTTAAATGTGATAAATAAATGTCCAATATTTTGTGGACCTGAAAAATCATCAAAAGGATCCTTAACTTTACCTGCATGGTTTCCTCCAGTTAAAACACCACTTAAAATATCCACCATCCACGCTAAACCTGAACCTCTAAATCCTGCAATAGGTAATTGTACTCCATGAAGTGCTTTTTTGGCATCCGTAGTTGGTTTCCCAGATTTATCTAATGCTACACCTTCAGGTATCTTTTGATTATTTCTAGCCGCAAATCTTATCTTTCCTCTATTAATTTTTGAAATTGCCGTATCTAATATAAATGGTACCTTTGATGCAGTTGGTGAACCAAAGCAAATAGGATTAGTGCCAAACAAACTTTTTTTAGCGCCATAAGGAGCGATTGCAGGTGGCGCATTAGTATAAATCATAGTGATCAAATTTTTTTTGACCGCTTGTTCAGCGTAGTAACCAGACAATCCATAGTGACCACTATTTTTCACTGCCACTAAACCGATGCCTGTTTTTCTGGCACATTCTATTGCTTTTTTAATTGCAAGATCTGCCGCAACAAAACCAATACTATTATCAGCATCAATGTGAGCGATCGATTGAGATATCTTTTTTACTTTTAACTTAGGTTTTGGATTAATAACTTTTTTAGATATCCGCTCACAATACATTCTTAATCTTGAAAGACCATGACCATAAGCACCAACTAACTCGGCATTAATCAAAGCATTAGCTGAAATAACAGCATGAGAATTAGTTAATCCATGATTTTTAAAAATTTTGATTACTTCTTTTTTAAGATTTTCTGTTTTCAAATTAGCCTTTTCCACGCCATGGAATTGTTTTGTCTATTATTTTTCTTAAAGTAACATCAAATAATAAACCAAGCATTCCCATTATAAATATAGTGATCCAAATAACTTCATATTGAAAATATTTTTTAGCAACGTTTTCAACAAATCCTATACCGGTTGTTCCAGCTAAAAACTCTGCTGCAACTAAAGTTCCCCAACACATTCCTACCGCAACTCTTATTCCAGTAAGTATTTCTGGTAAAGAATTTGGAAAAATTACATATCTTAAAATTTGTTTTTTGGATGCACCAAGTGAGTGAGCTGCATGAATTTTCGATAACTGGGTACCAGAGGCACCAGCTCTTGCAGAAATAATCATGATTGATAATGAGACCATAAATAACAAGAAAACTTTTCCAGTATTATCAATTCCTAAAACTGAAATAATTAAAGGAGCCCAAGCTAGAGGAGGAACAGGTCTATAAAGCTCAATTAACGGATCAAAGAAACCTTTGGCAAATCTATTTAATCCCATAAATAATCCAAGCGGCACACCAATTAATATTCCAAACACTAATCCTAAAAATACTCTTAAAAAAGAATCCCAGATATGACCATAAGGCACTGGCACTTTAAATAATTTAAAGTCCCCTGTAACTAATTTTAAAACTTGGCCTTTAAAATTTTGTTTTACAACTCCATCTTGAGTATGAACTGGGTATTCACCAGGTAGAATATCAGCAATCCAATCTGGTAAAATAAAACCAATCATTTTACTAACATCAACCAGTTCTATCCATAGGAGAGGAATTTCTTTGTAACCTACACTAGGTTTAAGCATAAGCATGAACTTATCAAATGTATCTGACGGCTTAGGTAGCCATCTACCAGATCCTTGTTCCGAACAGCTTGGTCCACTTGCAACAATGGTACCTGCTGGGAATAAAAATATATCTACAAATCTCAATCCACCTTGAGCTTCTTTTTGCGCAACATCAAAATTAATGATTGCATTTTGCATTTCATTTAGTGCATTTGGAGGATATATACTTGCAAATTCTATTCGTCGTGCAATTTTAACAATATCTTTTGCATAAGTTGAAGCTACTTCTTGAGTATCATCTAAATTTTTACGATAAGCTTTGATCTCATCTTTGAGCTCTTTTATTTTGTCTTTAAATTGCGGATTGTGATTTCTTAATTTAAAGAACTCATCACTAATAATTTGTAATTCTTTTGCAGCAGCATCAAATTTTAAACCTCTTTTTGTCTCCGGAACCAAAGGTACCTCGATAGTATTTTCTATAGATCCTGTTCCAGATTGAACCTTTATAATTCCCCAATCTCCTTGCTCACTTACTGCTTTAAGTCTTTCATTGGCTTCTTGTTCTGTTTCAAAAGGATATTCAGGTTTTCTAAAATTTTCAGTTAATAAGTTAATCTTACCAGTGATGTTATTTATTTTAGATTTTGTCTCATTTTCAATTAAATCTTCATTAGTTAATAAAGGAATTAGTTGAATAGTTTTATTGATAAATTCAGTTAGATCTGTTTTTTGTTGTAAGTTAAGATCTTCAGAAAATTTGATTTCATTTAAAGTTGCTTTAAGATTTTTATTTTCTTTCTTAATTTGAGCGGTACTTTTGAATTCTCTTTCCTCTATTGGAAATTGATATTTTAAACCTAATAAAGAGTCGTTTACTTTTGCTACTTGGCAAAGTTCATTAGCTGATTTTGGGTAAAAACCTTTTGCAATATCCCAAGAATAGTAGAGCCATACCAATAATAGAAAGCTACTTCCGACTATAATCCAGTGAGTACCACCTCTTGCTCTTTCAGGATTCCCGAATACGGCATCAACCTTTTCAGTTTTGATTAATCTTCTTCCGTAAAGAATACAGCCAATAACTGCAAAAAAAATTAAAAAGGTGACGATTTGAGTTAACATTTAATTGTCTTTCCCCATAATTTCCTCTTCCATATTCCAAATCATCTCTAATATTTCTTCACGTTTTTCAGAAAAGTCCTTATTTTTTTTAATTTCTCTTAGATCTTCTTTCAGTCCCATTGAAGCAAATGGAAGGTTGTATTCTTTATGAATTCGCCCAGGTCGAGGTGCCATCACATATAATCTCTCACCAAGTAACAGAGCTTCTTCAACTGAGTGAGTAATTAAAATAATTGTTTTCCCTGTCTCTTTCCAAATTTTTAAAACTAAAGACTGCATCTTTTCTCTTGTTAATGCATCAAGGGCTCCCAAAGGTTCATCCATTAAAATTAGATCAGGATCATTAATTAAACATCTTGCAAGAGCAACTCTTTGCTGCATACCACCAGAAAGTTGATAGGTTGGGGTATTACCAAAACCTTTTAAGCCAACTATTTCTAACCATTCATCAACTTTTTTTTGAGTTTCAATTGGATCTTTTTTTTTCATTCTTAATCCAAAGTTGACATTTTCAGCAACTGTTAACCATTCAAACAAAGCACCTTGTTGAAAAACCATTCCTCTTTCAACGCCAGGCCCGTCTATTTCTTTTTCATTTAAGGTAATACTTCCAGAAGTTGGTCTTATAAATCCTGCGGTAATATTCAATAAAGTTGTTTTTCCACAACCTGAGGGACCAAGCACTGTTAAGAGCTCACCTTTTTTGAGAGTAAAGTTTAAATCTTTCAAAGCGTGAACAGTTTCTCCTTTAGGAGTTTTGAAAATCATATTAAGATTTTGAGAAACTAGATCACTCATTTGTTCACTTTATATTAGAGTTTATAATAAAAAAATAGGCACCAATTTAATAAAAAATTGGCGCCTATTTAAATTTTAATTACCTTTAGATTATAAAGGTAAGAAACTTGTATCTACGTTTCCTCTTGGTGTTCCCATTCCTTTTAGGAATGCATCAAGATTTCCACTTTCCATTGAACTTTTTGTTTCTTCTGGAGTAAGAAATTTGAAACCACTTAAAGTTTCTTTCATGTCAGGAATTTTCATCTCTGAAGCTTTTGACATTGAATTCATATCGCTTTTTCCAGCTCTATATCTTGCATTAGCTTCATGAGTTACCTCGATGAAAGTTCTTAACATTCCTGGGTTTTCCTTCATAAACTTTGTAGTTACAGAAGTAATATCAATCCCTAGGATACCTGCATCTCTAGCTTCTTGAACTGTAAGTAATCTAGATCCAACTGCAGTAGCAGCTTTAATAGAATTACCACCAAATAAACATGCCATTACAACATCACCACTTACTAATGCAGCAGCACCTTCTTCAGGGTCCATTTGAATGATATCCATTTTTTTTCTGTCTGCTCCAACGACTTTCATACTTTCATCAAAAACGTATTCTGCCATTGTTCCAAGTGGAACAGCAACTTTTTTACCTTCTAACTCAGTTGCATTGGCTTTTGTAATCCCAGATGCATTAGAAGTAACACAAGTTGTTCCTCCCATTCCGTATTCCATAGCAATATCAACTAACTTGATAGGTGCTTTAGATTTTACAGCGTTAATGAATGGAACTAAACCTTGAGAATAAGAGATATCAATATCTCCAGCTAACATCGCATCGGTCATAGCACCACCATTAGTAAAGTTTGTCCACTTTACAGGAACACCTAGAGCTTTTGCGAAGTTTTTCTTCATCATGTCCTCTAGATTTGGACTTGGCCACTCTAAGAAGTAAGCAACTCTAACTTCATTAGCTGCTGAATTTGCAACAGATATTGAAAGATTAAGAGCTACAAAACATCCAAGAATAAAACTAATTATTTTTTTCATTTATGCCTCTTCATTGTTTATTTATATGTTTCAATTTTAAGATTAATTTGACCTATATGTAAAACAAAAAAATGATCATTAAACTTACACAACTCTTAGTTGTGACAATTATTTTGGTGGTTAATTTCACTTAATTAGTCTATGGATTTAACTAATTACAATTAAAATTAAATAATGAGCTCAGAAAAAAGAACTTCAGTACCTAATTCACTCAATGAACATTGGATGCCTTTCACATCTAATAAGGATTTTAAGGAAAATCCAAAATTAATTGTTGAGGCTAAAGGTGTTTATTTAAAAAATCATCATGGCAAAACACAAATTGATGCAAGTTCAGGATTATTTTGTAACCCCTTAGGTCATGGAAGAAAAGAAATTATTGAGGCGATAACAAATCAATTAAATACTTTAGATTATTGCCAACCATTTCAACAAGGATTTGGTGGTTCGTTCGAACTAGCAACTAGAATTTCAAAACATACTCCAGGAAATTTAAATAAAATTTTTTATACGATATGTGGATCTACTGCAGTTGAAACTGCAATAAAAATTAGCATTGCTTATCATAAAGCAAGAGGTGAAGGACAAAGATTTAGATTTGTAGGAAGAGAGCGTGCTTATCACGGAATGAATATAGGAGCAACATCAGTGGGTGGAATGATTAATAATGTCAAAGCATATGCAAGTGTGCTTATGCCAGGCGTTGTTCATATGAGACATACACATTTAGATGAACATAAGTTTATATCAGGTCAACCTGAGACAGGCGCTGAGATTGCAAATGACCTTGAGAGAATTTGTACTAATTTTGGTTCTGAAAATATAGCAGCTTGTATTGTTGAACCTATTGCTGGCTCAACAGGAACTTTAGTTCCACCAGTTGGCTATTTACAAAGACTAAGAGAGCTATGTGATAAACACAATATACTTTTAATTTTTGATGAAGTTATCACTGGTTGGGGAAGAACAGGGTCGGCTTTTGGAGCACAGGAGTTTGGAGTAACACCAGATATAATGACGATGGCAAAAGCAACAACTAATGGAATTGTTCCATTTGGTGTGGTTGCTTGTAAGGAAGAAATTTATGATGCGGTAATGGATAATTCTCCAAAAGGTGCAATAGAATTATTTCATGGGTATACATATTCAGGTATCCCAGTTTCAGTTGCTGCAGCGTTAGCTGTGCAAGATATTTTTGAAAAGGATGATATTTTTAATAGAGCAAAAGAACTTGCTCCTTATTTTCAAGAAGGATTATTTTCACTAAAAGATATTGACGTAGTTGACAATATAAGAGGCTATGGAATGATGGGTGGTGTTGATATCAAAATGGATGGTAGACCAGGAAAAGCAGGTTTAGCTACTTTTAAACATTGTTATGATGCTGGGGTAAATTTCAAAGCTACAGGTGATTGTTTAATTATAGCACCAATGTTTATTTGTGAAAAAAAACATATTGATGAAATAATTGATAAACTTAGAACTGGAATTACCAATTACGCAAAAAGTAAAAAGAACTAAATTTCGTTAATGAAAATTGGTGTACCTAAAGAAATCAAACCTCAAGAAAATAGAATTGGTCTAACTCCTGAGAGTGTAAAAACTCTTGTCTCAGAAGGCCACGAAGTTTTAGTAGAAAATAATGGTGGTTTTGAAGCTGGTTTTGACAATGACCAATATAAAAAAGCTGGCGCTAAGATAGTGGAACAAGCTTCAGATATTTTTAATGATGCTGAAATAATTGTCAAAGTTAAAGAACCTCAAAAAGTCGAGGTCGAAATGATTAGAGAAAATCAAATTGTTTATACTTATCTTCACTTAGCTGCAGCAAAAGAATTAACTGAGGGATTAGTAAAAACAAAAAGTATAAATATTGCCTATGAAACTGTAACAGATGATAATGGTCGACTTCCATTGCTTGCCCCTATGAGTGCAGTAGCAGGTCGTATGTCAGTCCAAGCTGGAGCACATTGTTTAGAAAAAAATCAAAAGGGCAGAGGGATATTACTTGGAGGAGCTCCTGGTGGAGAGCCGGCTAATGTTTTGATTTTAGGTGGAGGAGTTGTTGGCGAGAATGCAGCAACTATAGCAACTGGAATGAGAGCAAAAGTTCATATTGTAGATAAATCCGAGGCAAGATTGAACCAATTAGTTGAAATATTTGGAGATAAAATAATTCCAGAACAAAGTGACAAAATAGATTTAAAAAATTTAGTTTCTGAGGCGGATCTAATAGTAGGTGGTGTTTTAATTCCTGGAGCAGAAGCACCAAAATTGGTAACTAAGGATATGCTTAAACTTATGAAAAGAGGTTCGGTAATTGTTGATGTTGCAATTGACCAGGGTGGATGTGTAGAGACAAGTAAACCAACAACCTTTGGAGAACCAACTTTTATAGTCGATAATGTTATTCATTATTGTGTAGCCAATATGCCTGGTGGAGTTCCAAGAACTTCTACTTTTGCATTAAATAAAGCAACTCTTCCTTATTTAGTTAAATTAGCTAACAAAGGTTATCAGAAAGCTTTAGGTGAAGATAAAAACTTTTTAGCGGGGTTGAATGTTCATAAGGGTCATGTAACCTATAAAGCGGTTGCAGATGTTTTTGGACATGAATATGTTAATCCAGGAGAAGCAATCAGAAATTAATTAAATGGAAAAAAAACTTCCAAGTAGCACCAAAGTTGTTGTGATAGGAGGTGGAGTGGTAGGTTGCTCTGTTGCTTATCATTTAGCTAAATTTGGATGGAAAGACACAGTTCTTTTAGAGAGAGATCAATTAACTTCAGGCACAACTTGGCACGCAGCAGGACTTGTTAGTCAATTAGGTCCCTCAGCAGCAATTACTAAAATTAGAAAATACACTTTAGATTTATATAAAGAACTTGAAAAAAAAGTTGATCATTCAGCTGGATTAAGATTAAACGGCGCTCTTTCAATAGCAGAAACAAAAGGTAGATGGCAAGAACTACAAAGACAAGCAACAACAGCACAGCTTTATGATGTTGATGTAAGAATTTTAGATAAAAATCAAATTAAAAAAGATTATCCAATTGTAAATACCGACAATGTTATCGGTGGAATTTTAATGCCAGGTGATGGTGCAGCTGACCCTTCAGGAGTAACCCACATGTTAGCTAAAGCCGCAAGACAAGAGGGTGTACAAATTTTTGAAAAGTCACCGGTTGAGGAAATTTTGACTAAAGATGGAAAAATTTCTGGTGTAAAAGTAAATGGTCAAAAAATTGATTGTGAATATATCGTTTTAGCTTCAGGTATGTGGTCAAGACAAATAGGAGAAAAAGCCGGAGTAAGTATTCCACTCTATCCAGCGGAGCATTTTTATATAATAACCGAACCAATAGATAATTTATCAAAAACTTTACCAGTAGTCAGAGATTTTGATAATAGAACATATATAAAAGAAGATGCTGGAAAGATACTGGTCGGTATATTTGAAGGACATTCAATTCCCGCCTGGGATAAAACAAACAAAGTTCCAGAAGACTTTTCTTTTGGTGAATTTCAAGAAAATTTTGAACACTTTGAGCCCTATTTAGCATCAGCCATTAAAAGATTTCCAGTTTTAGAAACAGCAGGAATAAGAAAATTTTTTTCAGGTCCAGAGTCTTTTACTCCTGATACAAATACATTATTAGGAGAAGTGCCAGAAGTTAAAAATTTTTTCGTGTGCTGTGGTTTAAATAGTATTGGAATAGGTAGTGGGGGTGGTGTTGGTAAAGTAACAGCAGAATGGCTCATGACAGGACATATTAATGAGGATATTTTTTGTTATGACATTAAAAGGTTTCAAAAATTCCATTCAGAATTGGGATTTATAAAAAAAAGAATTACCGAGTCGTTAGGTGACTTGTATGGAATGCACTGGCCATTTAAACAACATAAGACCTCAAGAAATATTAAAACACTTCCTTATCATGATGATCTAAAAAGTTTTGGGGCATGCTTTGGGGTTTCAGGTGGTTATGAAAGACCAATGTGGTTTGCACTTGATGGTGAAATTTCTAACTATGAATATAGTTATAACTATCAAAATTGGTATCCATCTGCAGAGTATGAGACAAGTAATACTATAAAAAATGTAGGTTTATTTGATCTTACACCTTTTTCAAAATTTGAAATTAAATCGGACAAGGCACACCAAGAATTACAAAAAATTTGTACGGCCAATATTAAAAAAGAAGTTGGAAAGTGTACTTATACACATATGCTAAACACTGACGGGGGTATTGAGACCGACCTGACAGTAGTTTGTATTGATGATAATCATTTTAGAATTATTAGCTCAGCAGCGACAAGAGAAAGAGACAAGTTTCATATAAGAAAACACCTTGCGGATGATATTGATTTAATTGATGTAACTGATGATTATTGTGTTTTTGGTTTATTTGGGCCAAAAAGTCGAGAACTAATAAAAACATTAAGCAATAATAACTTTGATAATGAAGAATTTAAATTTGGGACTGCAAAATATATTCAAATAAATGGAATAAATATTTGGGCACAAAGATTATCTTATGTTGGTGAATTAGGTTATGAATTATATGTAAAATTCAACCAGTCAAAAAAAATATATGAATTGCTAATTGAAAAGGGTAAGGATTTTAATCTTTCTAATTGTGGTATGCATGCCATGGATATTATGAGAATGGAAAGTGGATTTTTACATTGGGGTCATGATATCTCACCCGAGGAAAACCAGTATCAAGCTGGTTTATCTTTTACAATCAGCCGTAACAAAAAAATAGATTTCGTTGGTAAGAAAGCATTAGAGAAAATAAAAAATAATAAAATTAAAAGTAGATTTGCAATGTTTACACTTAAAGAAAGTAAACCAGGGGCGCCATTATTACTTCATGATGAACCAATTTATCTTGAAGATGAAATTATTGGAAGATCAACTTCTGGAAACTATTCATTCAATTTTAAAAAAAATCTAGTTTTTGGATATATCAAAAATGATTTTACAGATGAGGAACTCAACTCTAAAAATCTGTTTATTGAGGTTGAGAAAAAAAAATATCCCATATTACCTCAATTAAAGCCCCTAAAACGAACAGATTTTAAAAATTCCTGATTAAGATTGATTTCTTAAAATGTAAATAAAGATAAAGCCAGTAATATACATTATTAATGCATAGGCAGCAGTAGGTATTACGTATGTAACATCATTAAAAATTTGAGTTGCAACAAACACAGCTAAAGTTCCATTTTGTAGCCCACATTCTAAGGAAATACATTTTTTTTGAGCAGTGGCAGTTACGAAACTTTGAGCTATAAAATATGCTAAAGTCATCATTGATATATTTAAAATTAATACAGCTATTCCAGCTTGAGCGAGATATGAAAAAATATTTTCTCTTTCTTCAATCCAAATAGCAGCAAAAACAATTATAAATAAAAATCCAGTAATCTTATTTATTATATTTATTTTAGATGAAATAAAATTATCTGCTAATTTTCTTATAATCATACCAATGATAACTGGCACTGTTACGACTAATGCCATTTTTAATGCAATGCCTGTCATGCTTATGTTTTTAGAAATATCATCAACTCCCATTAAATTTGCAGAAGTAAAGACGATGAAGGGTACAGAAATAATACTTATTAAACTGCCAACTGCAGTTAAAGAAATTGATAGTGCCACATCCCCATTTGCAAATTTTGTTAAAACATTGGAAGTTACTCCTCCAGGGGCTGCAGCAATAATCATCAAACCTAAAGCTATTTCAATTGGCAACCTTAAAATTAAAACTATGATATAAGCAACTACTGGTAAAAGAACTAATTGACAAATAATTCCTATAGAAAAATCTTTTGGAGATGTAATTACTCTTTTGAAGTCTGCAAAAGTTAAACCAAGTCCAAGTCCCAACATTATCAAAGCTAATGCAATTGGTGCAATTGACGTTACTATATCCATAAATTTTCCTCAAAAAAAATATGTTACCTTTTAACAAAAAAATTAATTTTAGGAAATAGTAATAAGATTGAGTATTTTGCGTAAAAATTTTGCTTTATTTTTAAATATTTCTCTTTGATAAGGTAAAATCATCTTTGTATTATAACCAGTAAGAACATATTGTTTTTTTTCATTCAATGTAATGTAATTATTTTTTATCAGATATTTACATTTTCTTATAACTGTTGCTCTAGGAATGGTTGTCATATCTGATATTGACATGGCACTTACCCCAGACTCTGATCCTTTACCTTCAATTAAACCTTTATTAAAATTTACATAATCTGGAGTTAAAGATTCAACATTTGTACTCTTATAGTTAAAAGCCTGATTCATAGCAATAGTCCCCCAGACATGAAAAGTAGCAACATCTTCAAACATATCATGATAACCTATTACTATTGGGATCTGCATTCGATAAAACCATCTCCAACAAATACTAAAGTTTTTTTTTATTGTGTTTTCAATTAATTTGATATCTAGTTTTTTTGAATAAATTTTTTCGCTATTCAAAACCCCAGATATTAAATGTATATATTTTGCAGATGATTTTACTTGTCTTTCAGGTTTGATTTGAGGAAATATTGAACGATCAATTATAATTTGTTTTTTCTTTCTTTTTAAAACACCCAACTCTTCAAGCTCTAAAACTTTTCGTCTTACAGTTTCTTTTGGCAATTGAAGTTTTTCACAAAGCTCAGTTATGCTAAATTTGTCTATTTGTAGATTTGATTTGGAATAAAATTGATCAAAGGTATATTGGATATTCATTTGATCATAAAACTGTAAAGTCTTTTCAACTAAAGATATAATAATCAAGTATTTATAATGGTCTTTAAACGCTGCGTAGGTATTGTTCATCCAGTTCCATTGATGGACAATCCAATCTCGACCAAGCTGATCGTAATTAGCCATCATCTGATCATAAACCTGATCATCATTTAGAACTTTTGAGAAATCGATTTGTCGTAGGCTCATAATAATTAAAAGATGATAAGAAACCCAAAATGAACAGGTGTCAACAAAAAATTGACCCAAATTGAACTTTACGAAAATTGTTCGACTAACATTTTGTTGTATTATTTCACTATGAACAATAAAGGCTTTGCAGAGACACATACTAACATCGAGACCCCAAATGATGTTGATGTTGCTGAAAAGCCTTTAAAATCATTAAAGAATAGAGTTGATATAAACATCCTCAAGTCAAAGCTAGAAGAAACAGAAGCGAAGGAACTCAAAAAAAATATTTTCATTTTATCGTTGCTGATAATTGGCATCGGATCCTTTGGAATTTATCTTTCTCTCTAACAAATTTGCAAAAATCAATTTTACGTGATTAAATGATAATATGAAAAATTCAGGTATCAACGTCAAAGAAAAGCTTATAGCTAGATACCTTGAAAAAGATCCACCATCAATTCAATCAAAAAGTAGCAATATAAACGTTCTTCTTAATAGAATTGCAGTTAATAAAAAAAATGAAAATAGAAAAAAATTATATTTCTCAGCAGCTGCTTCAACAGGGTTGATTTTGTTTGGTCTAATCATTTTTTAAGAAAATATTAGTAAATTTTCTCTTAATTTTATAACTTTTGCTTGATTAATAAATATTGAATCAAATTTTTAAACTATTATAAATCTCACCAAAGGCGGGGTAGCTCAGTTGGTTAGAGCGCGGGACTCATAAGCCCGAGGTCAGTGGTTCGATCCCACTTCCCGCTACCATAAATACTAAGTTAATATGAAAACTCTCGATTTAACTGTTATAATAACCTCATTTCATAGCAGAGATAAAATTTTTAGCTGTATAGAGTCAGTTGAAAAAAGTATCAAAATTATTGTTATTGAAAATTCAAATGATGAAACATTAAAAGAAGAAATTCATTCAAAGTATCAAAATGTAGAATGTATTTTGTCAAAAGAAAATTTAGGATATGGGGCAGGAAACAATCTAGGTTTATCAATGGTTAAAACGCCTTATGCTCTAATAATAAATCCCGACGTAATTTTAAATACCGATGCAATTAAAAATTTTTTTATTTCAATTAATAATTTAAAGGATTTTGGAATTATTGCTCCAATTTCTCAAAATGAAAAATACAATAATTTTAATATCGAAGATGACAGAAAAATTAAGGAAGTAAATAATGTTAAAGGTTTTGCGATGTTTCTTAAAATGAAAAATTTAAAAAAAATTGATTTTTTTGATGATAATTTTTTTCTTTATTTTGAGGAAATAGATTTGTGTAGAAGATTAAAAAATAATAATTCAAAAATATTTATAGATCCATCAATAAAGGTAGATCATTTAGGTGGCGCATCGCATAATTCAGAGATTGAAAAACCTATGGAGCTTTCTAGAAATTGGCACTGGATGTGGTCAACATTTTATTTTTATAAAAAACATTATGGATACTCAATTGCTATGATAAAGATTCTACCAAAATTGTTCTCATCTTCGATAAAATTCGTAATTTTTTTTATAACATTTCAAAAGTATAAAAGTGAAATTTATAAACACAGATTATCAGGTATTATTAATTCTGTTTTATTAAGAAAATCATGGTATAGACCTAAGGTTTAAATGTATAATAATTTTGATTTTTAATGACGACTAAATACAATATTCTAATCACAGGTGTGGCAGGTTTTTTAGGTTCACATTTGTCAGAAAAATTATTAGATCTTGGACATAAAGTTATTGGTGTAGATAATATGATTGGTGGTTATGAAGACAACATTCATAAAGATATAGAGTTTCATAATTTAGATTGCAGCGACATTTTGAAAGTAAAAAAAATAATGAAAAATATTGATGTTGTTTATCATTGTGCAGCTACAGCTCATGAGGGTTTGTCAGTATTTTCACCTTATGAAATCACAAAAAATAATTACCTTGCCTCAGTTTCAATTTTTTCTGCAGCAGTTAATGAAAAAGTAAAAAGAATAATCTTTTGTTCTTCAATGGCAAGATACGGTGATCAACAAACACCTTTCACTGAAGATATGAAGCCAAAACCAGTTGATCCATATGGTATTTCTAAAGTAGCAGCTGAAGATGTATTAAAAAATCTTTGTGAATTGAATGATATAGAATGGGTAATTGCTGTTCCTCATAATATTATAGGTCCTAAACAAATATATACTGATCCATATAGAAATGTTGTTTCAATATTTCTAAATAGAATGTTGCAAGGTAAATCACCAATTGTTTATGGTGATGGTAAACAGAAACGTTGTTTTTCGTATATTGACGACTGTTTAAGTTGTTTAATTCCAATGCTTGATCAAAAAAATTTGAATAAACAAATAATAAACATTGGGCCAGACGAAGAATTTGTGACAATAAATGAGGTAGTTGAAGTTTGCTCAAATATTACAGGCCTAAATCTTGAAGCAATTTATAAAAAAGATAGACCAAGGGAGGTTAAACATGCAATCTGTTCAGCTGATAAAGCAAGAAAATTATTAAATTACGAGACAAAAGTGAGTTTGAGTGAGGGCGTAAAAAAAACTTACGATTATATTAAAAAGAGAGGAACTAAAGATTTCAATTATCGTTTAACTATTGAGATCGATAATGATCTAACTCCAGATGCTTGGAAAAATAAAGAAATTTAATATTTCTCTTTTAATTCTTCTACACTTATTACTCTTAGAAACTTTTTGTAATTAGCATAGTAATCTTTAAACTTGAGATTTCTCACAGGTTTTTTTATTTCTAAGATCGAGGTATTTTTCTTTTTTTTTATTACTCCTATACCCTGATCCATCTCACATGTAAAAATTTCTAATTCTTCTCTTTGCCTCAAGTCAACTATTGCTTTCCAAACATCTCCATTCCATATCATTCTGTATCTAGGAACAGCTTGTTTACTTAGGCTGTCGGGCATACAATCGTGAACTAAAACAATTCCATCATCTTTTAAACAATTAATTGAATTTAAAATGTCTTTTTTTACTTGATCATAAGTATGGAGGCCATCAATGAAAATTATGTCAAATTTTTTATTATTTTCTTTGAAAAATTCATCACTTGTTTTTCTCACATTTCCACCACTACTTGGGTCTACACCAACTTTATTTTGTATCTTAATTTTTGAAAACAACTGATCTTTATCACAGCCTATTTCCAAGTAATCAGAATATCTATATTTGTTAATTAAATATTCAATAAGATCCCAACGAAAATAATTTGGTGGAAAATTATAATGAAGTTTACCTTTAAAATTTTCGACAAAAATATTGTAATAGATTTTATTAAATATTTTAGAAATTTTATTTAATTTTTCCATTTTTTAATGACCTGGAAAATCAATTAGGTTTTCAACTTTATATCCTTTTTTTAGTAATTTGTCCGTACCCTTGAGATCAAACAAATTAATAACAAAAATAAAAGCAGCAACTTTTCCTTTAGAAATTTCAACAAGCTTGGCTGCTGCCTCAGCAGTACCACCAGTTGCAATTAAATCATCAATAATTAAAACCTTATCATTTTCATCAATCGAGTCCTTATGCACCTCTATTGTTGCTGTACCATATTCGAGTTCAAAATCTACTGAGTGAACACCAGCTGGTAATTTATTTTTCTTTCTAAGCATTACAAACGGTTTTTTTAATATATATGAGACAGCAGATGCAAAGACAAAGCCTCTTGATTCAATAGCTGCAATTTTATCAAATTTTACCTTTTTACTTCTCTCAACTATTTGATTAATTGATTCAGAAAATGCTTTTTCATTTTTTATTAATGTAGTTATATCCCTAAATAATATCCCTTTTTTTGGATAATCTTGAATTGATCTAATAAAATCTTTTAAATTCATAAGAGTAAATTATATATTAATAATTAATTAAAAATTTTTACATGACAATAAATAAATTAGCAATCATTGGTGGAAGCGGTTTATATGATGTTGAGGAATTTGAAAATCGAGAACTAATTGATTTACAAACTCCTTGGGGAAAACCCTCAGATCAAATTTTGAAGACAAAATACGAAAATAAAGAGGTTTATTTTTTACCAAGACATGGAAGAGGGCATTTTATTTCACCTTCACAAATAAATTTTCGAGCAAACATTGATGCGTTAAAGCAATTAGGTGTTTCCGACATAGTTTCTGTATCAGCTGTTGGATCTTTAAAAGAGGACTTACCACCAGGTAAATTTGTAATCGTTGATCAATTTATAGATAGAACTTTTGCAAGAAACAAAACTTTTTTTGATGATGAAATTGTTGCACATGTTTCCATGGCTCATCCAACATCTAATGGTCTAATGAATGCGTGTGAAGAAGCCATTAAAAAAGAAAAAATAGAATATCAAAGAGGCGGAACCTATGTAGTTATGGAAGGTCCACAATTTTCAACTTTAGCAGAATCTAACCTTTATAGATCATGGAAAGCAGATGTGATTGGTATGACAAATATGCCAGAGGCTAAATTGGCGAGAGAAGCAGAAATTAGGTATGCATCTGTTTCAATGGTAACAGATTATGATTGTTGGCATCCAGATCATGAAAATGTTGATGTTCAACAAGTAATAAAAGTTCTTTTAGGAAACGCAGCAAAAGCAAAAAATATGATTAAAAATTTGATAGAAAATTTTGAAAATCATACTGATCCTAAAGATCCAACTAATAATTGTTTAGATGTTGCTATTATTACTGCTCCAGAAAAAAGAACAAAAAAAACTATAGATAAACTTAAAACAGTTGCGGGTAGAGTTTTAAATAAATGAGAATAGAAGGAAAAGAGTATCGTACTATTTGGTTTGAAAACAATGCTGTTAAAATAATTGATCAAACAAAACTTCCACATCAATTTATTATAAAGGATCTAAAGACAGTTAAAGATGCAATTAATGCTATAAAAATAATGGAAGTAAGAGGTGCACCACTGATAGGTGCTACCGCTGCTCATGGACTAGTTTTAGCAATTATTGAAAATAATGATCAATCATTTTTGAAAAAATCTGCGGATGATTTAATTAGTTCAAGACCTACAGCAATCAATTTAAAGTGGGCTGTTGATAGAATGATGAATAAATTATCAGGTGTTAATAGTGATAAAATTTTAGAGATAGCTTTAAATGAAGCCAAAGAAATTTGTGAAGAAGATATAAAATTTTGTGAAAATATAGGATTAAATGGTCTTAAAATAATTGAGGAAATTTATAATAAAAAAAAAGATACAATTAATATACTCACTCATTGTAATGCAGGTTGGCTTGCAACAATTAATTGGGGGACTGCAACCTCCCCAATTTATCATGCACACAAAAAAGGTATTCCAGTTCATGTTTGGACTGATGAAACAAGACCAAGAAATCAAGGAGCCAATTTAACTTCTTATGAATTAAATGAAGAAGGAATTAAGAATACAATTATTGCAGATAATACTGGTGGGATTTTGATGCAAAGAGGTGAGGTTGATATGTGTATTGTAGGCACGGATAGAACTTTAGCTAACGGAGATGTTTGTAATAAAGTTGGCACATACTTAAAAGCATTAGCTGCTTATGATAATAAGGTTCCTTTTTATGTAGCACTTCCTAGTTCAACAATTGATTGGAATATTCAAGACCATAAAGACATTCCTATAGAAGAAAGGAATTCAGAAGAATTATCCCACATTGAGGGTTTAGATAAAAAGGGAAAGATAAAAAAAATACAAATATATCCACAAAAAAGTAAGGCTATGAACTTAGCATTTGATATTACACCTGCAAAATATGTTACAGGTTTAATTACTGAACGGGGTGTATGTGATGCTTCAACA
This sequence comes from uncultured Pelagibacteraceae bacterium, assembly GCA_902632665.1. Taxonomy (GTDB): domain Bacteria; phylum Pseudomonadota; class Alphaproteobacteria; order Pelagibacterales; family Pelagibacteraceae; genus Pelagibacter. The sequence goes on from CACPDT010000004.1 coordinate 23,440, forward strand.
GAAGGATTAAAGAAGTTATTTAAATGATAAATTTAGATCAAAGAAATAAAATAATTGAATATTCTTTAAAATTAAATTCTACAAATCTTTCACCACTAAGATCAGGAAATATATCTTTAAGATCTGAAGAGAATGGTACCAAAGGCTATTTGATTACTCCATCTGGAAAAAAATATGAAACTTTAAAGCCTGAAGATATTGTATTTATGAGTTTGAATGAGGAGGCAAAAGACAAAGTTTCAGATAATAAACCATCTTCAGAATGGAGATTCCATCGAGATATTTATTTAAACAAACGAGACGCAGAAGCTATTGTTCATGCTCATTCACCACACGCAACAGCTGTATCTTCACATGGAAAAACAATACCGCCATTTCATTATATGATTGCACTTGCTGGAGGAGAGGACATTAAATGTGCTGAATACGCTACTTTTGGAACAGAAGAACTCTCTAAAAATGTTATAAATGCTCTTCAAGACAGAAGTGCTTGCTTAATGTCCAATCACGGACAGGTTGCTTTTGGAAAAAATCTTGACCAAGCATTTGAACTAGCACAAGAGATAGAAAATATTTGTCATCAATACACTATTGCACTAAAGTTAGGAGAGCCAAAGATTCTTTCATTAGATGAAATGAAAAAAGTTTTGGAAAAAGCTAAAGATTATAAAAAAGGGTAATATGATAAAGGTAGGGGAGCACATTACTTTAGATATAATTGGCACTGACAAAGAATATGATCCGTCAGTTTATGAAAAAGTTATCAAAGAAATTGCTAAAGTAGCTAAAGTTACAATCTTAAATATATCAAAATATAAGTTTGAACCACAGGGTTTTACAATTCTTGCATTGTTAGCTGAAAGTCATATCAGTTTTCATACATTTCCTGAAAAAGGAATTATAAGTTTTGACTTCTTTACCTGTGGAAAAATTAGTCCGTCAGTAGCAATTGATATTATTAAAAAAGAATTTAAGTACAAAAGAATTGTAAAAAAAGAATTTAATAGAGATACCAGATCTCTTTATCGTGATATTTATAGCTCACCTGGTTTGCAAAAATCATATGTAGTAAATGAAGTTTTAGAAGATTTTAAATCAAAAGTAGGTCAGCATATTGAAATTTTAGAATTAGAACAATTTGGAAAATCCTTATTTATAGATGGAGAAATTCAAGTAGCAGAGTCTGATGAACATTTGTATAGCTCCACATTTGTAGGGGGAGGATTGAAATTAAATAAAAACAATGAGAGAGCTGCAATCATTGGTGGAGGTGATGGGGGGGTTGCTAGAGAATGCATATCTAGAAAATTTAATTTTATTGATTGGTATGAGCTTGATCCTGAAGTAGTTGAAGTTTGCAATAAACATCTAGGTGACATTGGAAAAAAAGCTACTGAGAAAAATTCAGTTAAATGTGTCTGGGGAGATGCATTTCATAGTATTCAATCTGTAAAAGACGATACCTATGATCATATCTTTGTAGATTTAAATGATGATCAGTTTTGCATAGACTTAGCTGCAAAGAATATGGACTCTTTAGTTAGAATATTAAAACCAAAAGGAGTGATCACAGCTCAAGTTGGAAGCCAAGATAAAAAACCTCTTCAAGTTGAAAATTGGATGAATGTTTTTCATCATTATTTTGGAAATACTAAATTATCAAGGGTTTACGTACCAAGTTTTGATTGTTCCTGGAATTTTTCGTCATCTATAAATCATTAGTTTTTTCTTTTTAAAGTCTGTGATTTGTGAAATAATATTTCTTTATTAAAGGAGAGAATGATGAATATATTTAAAAAAACTATTTTATCAGTTTTATTTTCATTGTTAATCATTGGAAATGTTAATGCTGATAAAATTAAAATTGGAACAGAAGGTGCTTATCCTCCATGGAATTCAAAAGATGCTTCTGGTAAATTAATTGGATTTGAAGTCGAATTAGCTTACACACTTTGCAGGTATATTGGACAGCAGTGTGAGATTGTAGAGCAAGATTGGGATGGAATGATACCAGCACTAATTATGAGAAAATTTGATGCGATTATGGCAGGTATGTCTATTACTGCAGAAAGACAAAAAGCAATTAACTTTTCACAAGGTTATGCAGATGAAGTTGCATCTCTAGCAGTCATGAGAGGATCTAGTCTGGAAGGTTTAGATACACCGGCTGGTATAAATCTTACTAAACCAAATGCTGCAGCTAAAAAAGCTCTTAAAACACTGACAGCTGCATTGGCAGGTAAAACTGTTTGTGTACAAACTGCCACGATTCACCAAAACTTTTTAGATTCTGGTGATGTAGGAAAGGTAAATGTAAGAACTTACAAAACACAAGACGAAGTTAACCTAGATTTAGCATCAGGTAGATGTGATGCTGCATTAGCTGCTGCTGTTGCATTCAGCGATTATGCAGAAAAATCTGGCAAACCAGTTGTTTTAACTGGACCAACTTTCTCAGGTGGCGCATTTGGAAATGGTGTTGGAGTGGGTATTAGAAAAGATGATACTGAACTTTTGAAAAAGTTTAATACCGCTATTAATAAAGCGAGAAAAAACGGAGACATTAGTAGAATTGCTACTAAGTGGTTTGGTTTCGACGCTTCTATGTAATTAAATTTTAGATTTGGCGACTATAATGTATAGTCGCCAATCTGTATGGAACTTCTAGCATTCGGAGATACTGGTTGGGGAGATGAATTATTTTACGCAACCCTGATGACAATAGCTGTTTCAATAACAGCAATGTTTATAGGTTTTCTTTTTGCGTTTCTCTTTACTCCATTAAAATTATCTAAAAATAAGTTTTTAAATTTCATAGCCAATTCTTACACAACTATAATAAGAGGTGTTCCAGAATTATTAGTAATTTATCTTTTCTTTTTTGGTGGAACTGGCGCAGTTATGTTTGTTGCATCTATATTTGGTTATAATAAATATATTGAAATAAATGCATTTATCACAGGTGCATTTGCAATTGGAATAATTTCTGGTGCTTATTCAACTGAAGTTTTTAGGGGAGCAATTCAATCAATTGATAAAGGCCAATTCGAAGCTGCCAATGTATTAGGTTTAAATAAATTTGGAAAATTTTTTAAAATTATTTTACCTCAAACATTAAGATTAGCTATTCCAAATCTAAGTAATGTTTGGCAGATAACTCTAAAAGACACTTCTCTAATTTCAGTTACAGGTTTAGTTGAAATCATGAGACAATCTTATATTGCCGCTGGATCAACAAGAGATCCATTATTCTTTTATTCTTTTGCTGCAGTTTTGTATTTACTACTTACTTTTGTTAGCATGAAATTAATCAATAGATTAGAAGTTAAATATAGTAGGGGGTACTAATGGATCTTGAATTAATGATTAATAGTTTCCCAAAGTTACTTAATGCTGCTGTAATAACTTTAAAACTTCTTTCAGTTTCTTTGATAATTGGATTATTCGTTGGCTTATTTTTTGCAATTCTAAGATTAAATAAAAATATATTTATCAATAGATTTGCTTATGGATATTCCTATGTTTTTAGAGGTACACCACTTTTAGTACAGATATTCATTATTTATTTTGGATTAGGTCAGATTGAGTATTTAAGATCGACATTTTTATGGGTAATTTTAAAAGAACCATATTGGTGTGCAATAATTGCTTTTGCTCTAAACACGGGTGCTTACACTTCGGAGATATTGAGATCAGCATTTCAAACCATCAAACCTGGAATAATAGAGGCAGGTAAAAGTTTGGGCATCTCAAACAAAATAATCTTTTATAAAATTCAAATTCCTATAGCTATCAGACAATCTTTACCAGCTTATGGGAATGAAATTATCCTAATGATGAAGGGAACTTCTTTAGCTAGTACGGTCACCATAATGGACCTTACAGGTGTTGCAAAATATATAATTTCAACAACTTTTAAACCAATTGAAGTATTTATTGTTGCTGGTGGTATATATTTATTTATGACCTTTATAATTCATAACGTGATTAAGTTTTTAGAAAAGAAATACAGCTTTAATTAAAGCAAAACTAAATCAATTTTTTGTTTACCAAGTCTTTCATTACCTTGCTCAGTGACTAAATAAGTTTCGCCCAGGTTCATTGCTAATTGATTTTCTGAGTCCATTAATATCATGTGCATAAAGAATACATTTCCAGGCTCAATTACATATGGATTTCCAGTGTACAACATTGGCCAATCCATCCAATTTGGAGCAAAAGTAGTACCTAAAGAATATCCACACGCATTCATTCTTGCTTTATTAAAACCAAGATCATCAAAAGTTTTTGCATGAATATCAAAAACCTCTCCAATTTTATTTCCAGGCTTTAATTTATTTTCACAATTCTTTAACGCTTCAACACACGCCTCATGCATTTTATAATGTTTAGGATCTGCTTTACCAATTGGAATAGTTCTAAACATTGCTGAATGGTAATGTCTATAAGTGCCAGCCCATTCTATAGTTAATTGATCTTGATCATTTAACGTTTGTTTTTCTGATTGATAACGGCAAAGAAGAGCATTTTTTCCTGAACCAATAATAAATTCATTTGCAGGATAATCTCCACCTCCTTCAAATATAACTTTATTCATTTCAGCTAAAATTTTAGACTCGCTTACTCCCGCTTTGGCATATTTCCAAACTTCATCTAAAGCTTGATCAGCAAGTTCTGCAGCTTTTTTTACATAAACAATTTCCTCTTTGGATTTAACTACTCTTAACTTAGTTATTAAGTCTGATTTATCTTCAACAGAACAATAATTTTCTAAAGATTTATTGAGCCTTAATGTATTTCTTCCAGTTAATCCATAAGCCTCATATTCAACTCCTAATTTTTTTCCTTTAAGATTTAGCTCGTCCAAAATAACCTTAAGCTCATCAGTTGGGTTTGATCCATCTTTATCAACCCAAATTCTAATGTCTTTTATGTTTGATGTGTTTTGTGCCTGTCTTAAATCTGGAGCTCTAGTTAGTAATATCGTATTTCCTTTTTTATCTAAAATTAATGTTTGGAAGAAAACATATCCAAATGTGTCATAACCAGTTAACCAATACATAGACTCTTGTCTAAACATTAACAAGGCTTCTATATTTTGATCTTTCATGGAATCTAAAACTTTTGATTTTCTAGCTCTAAATTCTTCTTTTGAAAAATGAAGTCCCATAAATGATTTAATAACTGGTGTATTCTTTTATTTCTTTGATGACTGATCCAGTGTGATTGTTAATCTCTAATTTAATTTTTGCACGATCATCATTTAAAAAATGAACGTCTCTTGAAAGCTTAATAAATTTTTCTCCAAAATCTTTTTCTTTTTCACATTGTCTTTTATCATCTTCAATAACCCAAAGTTTTGAATTAATTTCTTTAAGAGATTGATAAAGATTATTTAACTTGTCATCAGTTTTGACATTTTTTCCTAACTGCTCTTTTAAAATAGAGTGTTCATTAGTAATAAATTTTAACTTTTCAGTATCTTTTATCTTTTCTTTTTTGATCTCCAAGATTGAAATTTTATCTAAAAGTTCTCCAATTGAAACCTCTACTATAATTTTATTCATAAAATTTTATACTATGCTATCTTGTTATAAATATGTCTAATATTTTAATAATCAAACACGGATCATTAGGAGATATATCTCAAGCGAGCGGTGCTATTCAAGATATATCTGAAAATCATAAAAATAATCAAATACATATTTTAACAACCAAACCTTACTTTGATTTATTTAAGAAAAATCCATTTGTTAATAATGTGATCTTAGACAAAAGACTTCCAAGATATAATCTTATCTACCTGTATTTTCTAATGCGCGAATTGAAAAAACATAACTTTTCAAAAGTTTTTGATCTACAAAATTCATCGAGAACTAATTTCTATAAAAATATTCTTTTTCCAAAATCAGGTAAAGAAGTATGGTCTAGTTCAGTCACAACTTTGCCTAAAGATAAAAATAAAGACGAATTTGATAAAAACTCTGTTCTTGAAAGGTTTGATCATCAATTAAAGGAATCTGGCTTAAATACCAATAATACTTTGAAACCAAATTTTAATTGGGCTGCAACAGATATCAGCGAAATCAGAAATTTTTATAAAATAACGAAATATATTTTATTATTTCCTTTTTGTTCACCTCATTTAACAATTAAAAAATGGCCTTATTATAATAAACTAATTGAATTAATCTCGAGTAAATATGGTGAAGAATATAAAGTTATTACAGCTCCTGGCCCAACTGAGATCAGTGAAGCAAAAAATATTAATGCATTAGCTTTACTGGACAATGGTAGGGCGTTAGATATTTCTCAACTTACCGCCTTGATTAAAAATAGTTCATTTGTTGTTGCAAATGATACTGGTCCTGCGCACATAGCAGCTCATGTTGGAGCTAAAGGTCTTACATTATTCGGCAAACACACAACAGCTTACAAAGTGAGTATTGAAAGAGAAAACTTTAAACCAATTGAAGTTACAGATCTAAAAAACTTAAGTGCTGAAAGAGTTTTTGAGAGATTATCTAATTCTTTAACCTAGTTTTTTCAATTATTCTTAAAATCACTGGTACGATAAATAGTATAAATAACAATCTTATAATATGATGAAAAGCAACAAAATCTGGCTCAAGGTCAAAAGCTATTGCTATTACTGCAACCTCATAAATACCTCCGGGGCAAAATGATAAGATTAATGATAAAAAATTATTATCTACAAAAAATGTTGCAACATATGCTGCAATAAGACCTAATAAAACTAAAAGTATAGTTGCAACTAACCCATGAAAAGAATTATTTGCAACTTCTTTAAAAGTTTTATTTGCAAACCTACATCCAACAGAAGCGCCCAAAATTAATAAACAAAAATTTATAGAAGCATCCGGTAATTTATACGATGCAATATCAGCGATCTGTAAAATGCCACTTGCAACCAATGTACCAGATAGGAGTGCTGCGGGGACTTTAAATTTATCAAAGAAGAATATGAATAATAAAGATACAATAATTAATATAATCAATTCCCAATGGTTTTGAGACATATAATCAAATTTTTCTAATTCCAAAGCTTCAGATGGGTAGAGACTGACAATTACAAAAGGAAATAAAGTTATTATTATAATTAATCTAATTAAATGTGCTGTAGCAACCTGAGATAAATCTGATTTCTCATATTCCGCCAAAATCATTAAAGGTCCCAATGCACCAGGAGCTGCAGAAAATATTGATGTTTTTTCATTATAGTCAGAAAATTTTTGTAAATATTTAGAAACAATTAGAATGCTTATCACAATATAAAAAAACATAATTATTGTTGTCCAAATCCAATTTACCATTTGACTAAGTAAACTTTGGTCAATGTAATTTCCAATGTGTAAACCTAATATAATTAATATTGAGCTAAGTGCCAATCTAGGCATTATTATTTGGAAACCTTTTAAAGCAATCAAAGAAGTTGCTATCATTGGACCGATCATCCAGGCGAGAGGAATTTTGAGGAAATCAGCAACAATCGCACTTGGGATAGAAATAATGATTACAATGAAAAATTTTTTGGAGAATAATTGGCTTAAACTTTCTCGGTTAAAGGGAATTATGTTCTGCATTTGCTCTATCTTCGCTTGCTTTGCTTGTTGACTAGATTACTAAAAGTATGTTTAATCTGTCTAATTAACTATAACAACGAGAGGAAATAATGAAACTATTTAAATCTTTTTTTTCAGTTTTATTCTCTGCAGCTCTTTTATTATCAACAACTACAGTCAACTCAATTGCAATTGATAAAATACACTTTCTAATTGGCGGTGGTGCTGGTGGTGGTTGGGATGGAACTGCTAGAGGTACTGGAGAAGCTTTAACAAAAGCTGGATTTTTAAAAAGCGCATCATTTGAAAATATGTCAGGTGGTGGTGGCGGTAAAGCACTTGCATATATGATTAATACTAAGCCAGAAAATACAGTTTTAGTACAATCAACACCATTGGTTTTAAGATCAATTACAAGACACAAAGGTTACGTCAGTGGAAGTGGAACTTTATCCTATAAAGATGTTGTGCCGATTGCTGGAGTAATTGGTGATTATGGTGCTATTGCAGTTGCAAAAGACTCACCTTACAAAAACTTCAAAGATGTTGTTGATGCATACAAAGCAAACCCAAATTCAATTAAAATGGCTGGTGGATCTGTTAGAGGAAGTATGGACCATCTAATTGGTGCTCTAGCATTTCAAGCTGCTGGTGCAGATCCTAATGCTGTAGCTTACATTCCTTATGATGCAGGTGGAAAAGCATTAGCTGGACTTTTATCTGGAGAAACTCAAATTATTTCTACAGGTTTGGGTGAACTTATGGGAGCAAGAGACCAAGTAAGAATTATTGGTATTACTGCACCTGATAGAGTTGGTGATGCACCTGATGCACCTACACTTAAAGAACAAGGATATGATGTACAATTCGTCAACTGGAGAGGATTTTTTGGTCCTCCAGGCATGAGTAGCAAAGATAAAAAAGCTATTGCTAAAATGTTAGGTGATGTACAAAAAACTCCTGAGTGGGAAGCTGTAAGAGCAAGAAATGCTTGGGTGAATATTTATAACCCAGACAAAAAGTTTGTTAAGTTTTTAAAAACTCAAACAAAAGAAATGACAGCTCTTATGAAAAAACTAGGAGTAATTTAATCCTCTGGGTTAATTAATTTAAAGAGCAGTGAATATAAATACGACAAAAATTATATCACTGCTCTTTTTTATTTTCTCAGCATTTTATTTATATACAGCTTATCAAATTCAGGTTTTCGCATTCGATGAAAATGCACCATTTAATGCCAAAACCTTCCCAATTTATTTAGGTTATGCTGGCTTATTTTTTTCTGGTTTAAAATTAATTTTACCAGATCCAGATACTATTAAAGTTGAACACAAAACGCTGGAATACAAAAAAACAGCTTTGTTAATTATCATTGCGATTATATACGGTGCAACAATTTTAAAAGTTGGATACTTTTTAACTACATCTTTATTTTTATTTGCATCTTATTATTTTTTAGGGGAGAGAAGGTGGATACTGATGTTTTTGCTTTCTTTCCCATTCGTTGCGGGGTTTATGTATTTACTTCATGGAGTTCTTGAAATTTACTTAAGGGATCCTTTTTTAAAATCCATTGGAGTAATGGGATGATTGATGGAATATTAATTGGTTTAACTACAGCGTTATCATTTAAAAACATCTTTATGGTTATGATTGGATGTTTCTTTGGAACAATCATTGGAATGTTACCTGGTTTAGGACCAATGACAGCCATAGCTTTAATGATACCAATTACTTATGGCTTTGATCCTGCAACTGGATTAATTTTAATGGCTGGGGTTTATTATGGAGCAGTATTTGGTGGCTCAACTTCTTCAATTTTATTAAATGCTCCTGGAGTTCCAGGAACAGTTGCAACTTCTTTCGATGGATATCCAATGGCGCAACAAGGAAAAGCTGGTAAAGCACTAGCGATAGCTGCTTGGAGTTCTTTTGCTGGTGGAACTTTGTCGGCAATCTATTTATTGTTTATGGCTCCAAGTTTATCAAAAGTAAGTTTATCATTTAGATCTCCAGATTATTTTGCATTAATGATTTTAGGTTTAACAGCAATTGCAGCTTTTTCTTCAAAAGGTCAATTCTTAAAAGCAATGATGATGGTTGTGCTTGGTTTGATGTTAGCATCTGTTGGTCAAGATTCACTTTCAGATATCACCAGATTTACTTTCGATAATATGAATTTAACAGATGGTATAAGTTTCGTCCTAGTGGTTATGTCAACATTTGCTATGAGTGAGGCATTAACAATTATATTAAAGAGAAATGATCCAACAGCAGCAGCAAAGCAAGTCTCTTTAACCGAGCTTGGATCAATAAGAATTAACAAAGAGGAACGGGGTAAAATGTATAGAACAATTCCAAGATCCTCAGTTATTGGTTTTTTGATTGGAGTATTGCCTGGTGCTGGTGCAACTATTGCATCATTTTTAGCTTATGGAATGGAAAGAAATTTAGTTAAAGATGAAGAAAAAGAAAAGTTTGGAAAAGGAAGTGTAAATGGATTATCTGCACCTGAAACAGCAAACAATGCAGCATGTTCAGGTTCTTTTGTGCCAATGTTAACTTTAGGTATACCTGGTAGTGGAACAACAGCCGTGATGCTAGGAGCACTTTTGGGCTTTGGTATTCAGCCAGGTCCAAGACTTTACATGACCAATCCTGAAATTTTTTGGTCAGTGATAATGTCGATGTATATTGGAATGGTTATCTTGTTGATCTTAAACTTACCATTAATTCCTTACATCGCCAGGATACTAGCAGTTCCAAAAAATTATCTAATTCCATTGATATTATTTTTTTCAATTACAGGAATTTATGTAATGTCATTTAATAATTTTGATATTTATTTAATGATTGGCATAGCAGTTGTTGCAACATTTTTACGACTTTATGATTTTCCCATGCCGCCTTTAATACTAGCTTTTGTTCTTGGTGGATTGATGGAGGAGAACTTACGAAGATCATTACTTCTAAGTAATGGATCTTGGGAGTTTTTATGGGACAGAACTCTTACAGTTTGTATATTGGTTACAACGATTCTTATTGTTCTCTGGCATATTTATAAAACTTTGACAAAAAAATAATTTTTTTGTAAATTAAATTGTCGTCCTGATTTAGAAAAAACTCTACTTGCTGGGACTTTAAACACAACGCTAAAGGAGAAACATGAAACTAAAAATACAATCAATAAAAAACTATTTTAAATCAAAGAAGGATAGGGGATTAGAACCTGTATTTTTTGAAAAGATAGGTGATCAAAAAACATCAAGAGATCAGATGCGTGAAAACTTGATTAAAGCATTAAAAAAAAATGGTTGGACAATAAAAAAATAAATTTTAAGTCAATATTTTTTTATATTGTTCGATTGTATTAGACCAGTCGAATTTAGATGATAGCTCTTTTGCATTTTTACCAAAATGTAAATATTTTTTATTCTCAATCATAGAATTTAATGATGAATAAATTTCATCTAGATTATTTCCATCACAGATTAATCCCGTTTTATCATGTTGAATTGCATCTGCTGCACCACCATCAACTCCACCTAATGATGGAACTCCGTATTGTGCGGCTTCTATATAGGCTATTCCAAAACCCTCAATTGAGCTTTTATGCCTTATAGATGGCATCACAAATATATTTGATTTTGCAACCAAAGCGTTTTTAAGATCATCTGTAATTTCTTTGAAAAACATTACTTGTCCACTTAAGTCAAGTTCTTTGACTAAATCTTTTAAATTTTGCTCTTCGTCTCCATAGCCAACACAAATGTAAACTATATTTGGATATATTTGCTTTAAGTTTCTCAGAGCCATTAATACTTTTTCATGATTTTTTCTTTTATCAAATCTAGAAACAGTAATTAAGCGTGGTGTTTTTGTTTTTAGCAAACTCTCAACTTTAATTAATGATTTTTTGTTAAGTTCTTGAGCAGGATTTATTCCTGGATTTATTACAATAACTTTTTCTTGTTCTACACCATTTTCAACTGCTAAGTTTTTAGTAAATTCAGAATTTGCTATTATTTTTTCTACACTATTTAAAACTTTATTTATTCTTTTATTTAAAGAGCTACCTTTAGGATGATTAATTTCTTTTCCATGTATTAAACAATACTTTTTTTTGTCAGTCTTAATTAATTCTAAACTCTTCCAATGATCAGCTATAATGCCTTGAACTTTATTTTCTTTGACATATTCGTTAATTAATTGTGCTTTTCTTATTTTTCTCAAAAATTTAATTCCACCAACTCTTTCTATTGAGAAATTTTCATTTTTATCAAATCGGTTATGATTTTCGTGGTAATCTGCAAAAACCTTGGTCATGAAGTTTTTGGACATTTCTTTAGCTAGTCCCCACATTAAATTTTGCATACCACCCACCTCTGGTGGAAAAGATCTAGTGACAATCAAGTACATTAATTATTTTTCCACTTAATACTACATCCAGCACTAGGAATTTGGTTTTCAGGTCCTTTACCAGTTTCAGCAATTTGTTTCATGGCTATTAATAAATCACTATCACCATTTCTTACAGGAACTAATTTTTTTAATTCTCTTAATCTTCCTCTGTATTGAAGTTCTAAATTCTTGTTGTACCCAAAGAAATCTGGAGTACATACGGCATCATAAGTTCTTGCTATCTCTTGTGTTTCATCAACTAAATAAGGGAAAGCAAATTGATTTTTTTTGGCAAATTCAATCATATTTTCAAATGAGTCTTCAGGATAATTTTCTGCATCATTGGCACAGATTGCTACAGAACTAATTCCTAAATCTTTTAATTTTTTTGTCTCTTCAGCAATATCTTTTGTGACTGCTTTGACGTATGGACAATGATTACAAATGAACATGATTAATGTTCCATTTTCACCTTTAACATCTTCTAAAGATAAAATTTTATTATCAGTTGATTTAAGCTTAAAGTCATGGGCCTTTTGACCAAAATCACATATTGGAGTTTGTATTGGCATAATGTAATAATATATAAATTATGTTTTACGATTTGAAAGATAAAAAACCAAAAAACTCTGGCGAAAATTGGGTAGCACCTAATGCAGTAGTTATAGGTGATGTTACTTTAGAAAAAAATACAAGTGTTTGGTTTAATGCTACTTTAAGAGGAGATATTGAAAATATTCATATAGGCGAGGGATCAAATGTTCAAGATGGTTGTGTACTGCACACAGATCCTGGATGTCCTTTGAAAGTCGGAAAAGATGTAACCATTGGACATTTAGTTATGTTACATGGGTGCACGATAGGGGATAATAGCTTGATAGGAATTGGTGCGGTTATTCTTAACAAAGCTAATATAGGAAAAAATTGTATAATTGGTGCTAAAGCTTTAATAACTGAGAATAAAGTAATACCAGATAATTCCCTAGTAGTTGGTTCTCCAGGTAAAGTTGTAAGGGAAGTCACAGAAGAGGAAAAGCAAGCAGTTTGGGAGAATACTAAACATTATCAAGATAATTGGAAAAAATATTCTAAATCAATTTTTTGAAGTACCATTGTCTCTCTATTAGTTATAATATTAATTATTGAAAAAATTATTACTTAATAAAATTGGAAGAAGACAATTTTTAAAAACATCTTTATCCGGATTAGCTTTTGCAGCATTTCCAAGCATTTCTTTTTCACAATCAAATCCTGACGTAGTTGTTATTGGTGCAGGATCATCAGGTTTAGCTGCTACAGCTGAATTAATGAGAAGAGGCATATCCGTTCTTTGTATCGAAGGTATGAATAGAATAGGTGGTAGATGTTATACTGATATAACTTCTTTCAACGGCCTACCAGCGGATCATGGTGCACATTGGCTTCATGCTAAAAAAGGTAATGAACTATATAAATTTGGCAGAGAAAATAAAGATAAATTTAAAATTTATAACGAACCTTCTACATCAGTTGTTTACGATGGAAAAAGTAAAGTAAGTGGAAGTACTTTTTGGAGAGTATATAAAGTAATAAAAGAAATTTATGGCGAAGGCGGTATAGATGAGCCATTACTAAATAAAATCCCTGAAAAAATTAAAAAAAATCCTTGGTTTGATACTGCTCATGCAGCAATTAATGCTAGAGACTTTGATAATCTTTCTATAGCTGACGACAGTTTAAATTATGAAGATAATTATTGGGAAAGTGGAAATGCATTTTGCAGAGAAGGGTATGGTACATTGTTAGCGTATTATAGAAAAGATGTACCTGTAAAACTAAATACAATCGTAAGTGAAATTAAATGGGGTGGAAAAGGTGTACAAATTGAAACTAACAAAGGAACAATAAAAGCTAAAGCATGTATAGTAACTACATCTGTTGGTGTTCTCAGAGCAGAAAAAATAAAATTTTCACCAAAATTACATCCTAGAAAATATGAGGCTTTTGAAGGAATTACTATGGGGCCATCTAATCGAGTTATAATAGAATTTAAAAAAAAATTTGTAAGCAAATTTAAGAAAGATACTAATTTTTATTCTAAAATTAATAGTAACGGTGCAAAATCACCAGAAGGGATTGGTTATGGTTTATTAAAAATGGGTGGAACTAATTTATGTCTTTTTGCTATTAATGGAGAGTTTTCAAGAAGTTTAGAAAATGAAGGTAGCGAAGCAATGATAGATTTTGTTATTAACCAACTTAAATCAAATTTTGGTTCAAAGTTTTATGATAAATATTTTGTTAAAGCCGTAGCAACAGGTTGGAATAAAAATCCATTCACTCTAGGTGCTTACTCTGGCGCGGTACCAGGTAAAGCAAATCTAAGACCCAGATTAAAAAGGCCTGTAGGAGAAAGAATTTTCTTTGCTGGAGAAGCTACTGCTAGTGCCTATGGAACTGTTCATGGTGCTAATAGGAGTGGAATAAGAGCCGCTACTGATGTTTTTATTTCAGATGCATTAGATTAGATTTAGGAACTAACCAAGCATTATTATAATACTTTCTCAAAGCCCTCAAAATTTGGTGCACCTAAGTATAAATCTTTATGTTTTCCAGCATCTTTGTGAGCAAGTCTAAATGCTTCTGATTTTGTCCAATTCCAAAAATCTTCTTTTGAATTCCATATACTATGAGATGCATATAAAGTATGATCATCTTTTTCCTCACCTTTAACTAAATTAAAATTTTTAAAACCCGGCACTTCTTCTAAGTGAGTCTCTCTGTTTTTCCAGACATTCTCAAACTCCGTCTCTTTACCTTTTACGATCTTAAACCTATTCATTGCAATAAACATATTCCTCCTAAATTTTGCCTATACCAAAAAAAGCACCCGCAATTATTATTAACCAAATTATTCCTTTTATTAAAAAAAAAGAAAAACCACCTACTAATAAATACTTTTTAATTTTTTTTTTCACAAATTAAAATCTACCAATTAAAAAACATGTATCGATGCGATATTTAGACTTATATTAGATATTCAATAACTTGGTTTATGGAACTAGCCAAGCATTTTTGCTATTTTCAAAATCAAATTTTGCTCTTCTATGTCCTTTTGCAGCAAGATAAAGCCATTCAACAGATTTTATTTTACATTTTATTACTGTAAAATTCTTGTAACCTTCTTCACTTTGTTTCATAGAATAATCAAAATCCTCTAATTTAGATATCATTCCAGATGTTGGTTTATCTGAGTTAGTTCCTGGAGGGCTATCAGTTAAATAGCATCTTCTGCTTATATGCTGGGTTTTTTTCCATGAAGATTCTGTTGTAGAATTTTGATTATTAACTTCACACTCAACTTTTACTCTTAATTGTATCTTTTCTTCTTTATCGTAAAAAACTAGACAAGCTCTTTTATTTTTCTTAAGAATTTCTACTTTTGGTGATCTTAAATCAGTATGAAATTGTAATAGATTGTTTGCTCTATCTGATTTTCTAAGAACAACAATTCTTCCATCTACCTCATCTTGATGGGTACAAATAAAGACAGGAATTCTAAAAGGAGAAGCTCTATTAGTCACAGCATCATCGAGCATAGACCAGTACTTATTTTGAATTTCCTCGAAATTTTCATAGTATGCTGGCTGCATACATTACTTTCTAAATCTTTTAATTAAGCTTGAAGTATCCCAACGATTTCCACCTATACCTTGTACTTCTCCATAAAATTTATCAACTAATTCCGTAACAGGTAACAGAGAACCATTATTTTTAGCCTCATCCATTGCAATCTTTAAATCTTTTCTCATCCAATCAACAGCAAAACCAAAATCAAACTTATCATCAATCATTGTTTTATATCTATTTTCCATTTGCCAAGATTGTGCAGCACCTTTTGAAATTACCTCAATAACATCCTCCATGTTTAAACCAGCTTTCATTCCAAAATTTATACCTTCTGATAATCCTTGAACCAATCCAGCTATACAAATTTGGTTAACCATCTTAGCTAATTGCCCAGAGCCGGCGTTACCAAGTAGCTTCATTTTTTTGCTGTAACAATCAATTTTATCTTTCGCTTTATCAAAATCTGTTTGATCACCACCAATCATTACTGTTAGCGCACCATTTTCTGCACCGGCTTGTCCGCCTGACACTGGAGCATCTAAAGCACCAAATCCATTTTTTTTTGCATAATCATAAATTTCTCTAGCAATTGTTGCTGATGCGGTTGTGTTATCAATATAGACTGCACCTTTCTTGATCGTTTTAAAAGCTCCTTTGTCACCGAAAGTTACTTCTTTTAAATCATTATCATTTCCAACACAGGTAAAAATATATTCGGCATCCTTCGCGGCATCAGCTGGGGTTTCCGCCATTTTACCTTTGTATTCCCCAATCCATTTTTCTGCTTTTGACTTTGTACGATTAAAAACAGTTACATTGTGACCACCTTTTGATATATATCCAGCCATTGGATAGCCCATAACACCAAGACCTATGAAAGCAACATTACAGCTCATAATTTTTTATGTTTAAAAGTTTAAGTTTAAAAGTAATTATATTTGGATTTATTTTTACATTTTTTTCTAGTTTTGGACAGAGTTTTTTTCTTGGTTTATTTAATTCAAGTATTAGAGAAACACTTTCAATAACTCATGGACAATTTGGCTCAATTTATGCTTCTGCAACATTGTTAAGCAGCTTTCTTTTAATTTGGGTAGGTAAAAAAATTGATGACATCAATATTTTTAGATTTGCATTATATGTAACTCTTTTGTTAGCTTTTTCATGTTTTTTCTTTTCAAAAATTTCATCAATAGTTTTTTTATTCATTGCAGTTTTCTTAATGAGGTTTTCTGGTCAAGGATTAATGTCTCATACAGCAACTACAACGATTTCAAGGTTTTTTACTAAATCTAGGGGTAAAGCTCTAAGTATCTGTTGGTTTGGATTATCAACTGCAGAATTTATTTTACCAGTTTTAATAGTCTATTTACTAACTTTAACTGTGTGGCAAAACATTTGGCTATTTATTTCTGTATTAATACTATTTTTTTTACCACTTATTTCTTTTGCTTTAATCAAAAATTTGAACTTTGATTCAAGAGAAGAGGTAAATGATCAAAATCTTGTTGAAAAAGAAATTAAAAATTGGACAAGAATTGAGGTTTTAAAAGATTTTAGATTTTACATAGTTTGTTTAAATATGTTAGCAATGCCTTGGATTGCTACCGGTGTATTTGTTTATCAATCATACATAACAGAGTCAAAAGAGTGGGGTGAATTTGTCATAGCACAATCATTTATGGCTTATTCTGCCTTATCAGTCATTACTTTATTAGGCTCTGGTTTTTTAATTGATAAATTCACTAGCAGAAAATTATTGATCTTTATGAATATACCTTTGTTAATTTCAATGTTGGTTTTGTTTTATTTAGATATTTCTATTTCTGCTTTTATATTCCTAGGTTTAATTGGAATTTCAAATGGGCTTGCCAATGTTCTGGGGTCTTCGACTTGGGCTGAGATTTATGGCGTTAAATATATTGGATCAATTAAAGCATTAACAACAGCATTAATGGTATTTTCTACTGCTTTTGGCACTGCTTTATTTGGATTGTTAATTGACAAAGGCTTTACAATTGAACAAATAGCAGTGATTTCATTTGTATATATTTTCTTGTCTTTAATTGCTCTGTTCTTGGTTAGAAATAGGTTAAATCCTGAGTATATTTAAATAATCCTTGCTTTTTTTAATAACAGCTTATAGATAACCGGCATGGCAAGAGTAACAGTTGAAGATTGTATTGATAAAGTAGATAGTCCTTATGAATTAGTTTTGGTTGCAAAAGAAAGAGCAACTCAACTCAATACTGGAATAGAGCCAACTTTAGATCGTGATAACGATAAAAATACAGTTATTGCATTAAGAGAAATAGCAGAAGAAAATATCAAAGTAGATGATTTAACTGAAAGCGCTGTCTACAAACTTAGAAAACATGTTGAACAAGTTGATGATAGTGCTGAAGCAGATGAAGATGTTGGAGATGATTTTGAAAGTTTATATAAAGGAGAAATTTCAAAAAGTGGAACACCTATTCTCCCATCTAAAAGAGCAAGAAAAGCACCTGAAAAAATTCAAGTTTCTAAGGATGATTTAGCGGAATTATCCGAAACTGCTCAGCCAGATGTACCAGAAGCTCCTGTATCAGAAGACACTGAAGCAGAACAGGGAGATGTTTCTTTGGATCAAGTCTCTGAAAGTGAAGATAAAGCAGCAGACGATACTGATACTTCTAATTCTTAAAGTTTATTAATTACAAAATTCCTTTATTATTTTTTGTCGGTGTTCATCTAGGTCAGGTATGTCACCTCTTGTTTTTTCATCTTTATAAGAAGACATTTTAATTGGATTTCCAGCTAATTTAAAATCACCAACAACCTTATGATATGCCTTAACAATCATATTTCTTGACTCTACCTGAGGGTTCTCAACCGCTTCCTTAATATTAAATATTGGCCCACATGGAATTTTATCTTTTTCCATTTCATTAACCCATTCACTTGTTTTTTTAGAAGACAGTTTATCTTCTAAAATTTTTTTAAGTTCATCCATATTTTTTGCTCTAGATGAGTTGTCTGAAAATTTTGGATCTTTACATACCTTTGGAATTTTAAGAAGGTTACAAAGTTTTTCAAAAAGTTTATCATTTCCAGCAGCAATTATTATGTAGCTATCTTGAGTTTGAAAAGCTTCAAATGGAGCAATCGATGGATGTCTTGATCCCATCGGTTTTGGAATTTCATTGTTTGAGAGATATCTAGCTATAGCGTTTTCTAGAATAGCAATCTGACAATCAAGCATCGAAACATCTATGAACATTCCCTTCCCAGTTTTTTGTCTATCATATAAGGCAGCATTAATTCCGATTGCAGTAAAAAGCCCAGCAGTGATGTCTCCAATTGATGTTCCAACTCTTGTTGGTTCGGAATTAGGTTGGCCAGTAACGCTCATTAAACCACCCATGCCCTGAACTACCATATCATAAGCTGGTAATTCTTTTAGAGGACCTGTTTGACCAAACCCTGAGGCAGAAGCATAAATCAGTTTAG